>CAZXGW010000296.1:0-1519 GCA_964640355.1 uncultured Enterobacteriaceae bacterium | reverse complement strand
AATATGCTTTGATGCGAATATGAGGACTACCGTGGAAATACCTGACGAACTGTTCCGCCGTGCAAAGGCCGCGGCGGCCCTGCAGGGGCGCAAATTCAAGGACCTGGTCGAGGAGGGTTTGCGCCGCGTTCTGGCGAGCCCGGAGCCGCAACATCCCTCCGGAGAGTCCCGGGCACCGACGCTCGCCGATCTGATGGAGAACTGGCGGGGGATTGTGGACTCCGGCGTCGACGATCTGGCGAGCAACCCGAAACATCTGGAAGGCCTGGGGCGTGACTCGATGGGCCATCGTTGATACCGGGCCGCTCGTAGCGCACCTGGACCGCCGGGAGCGCCATCATGCATGGACGGCTGCGCAGATCAAACGTCTCGAACAACCGCTGCTTGTCTGCGAGGCGGTCATCACCGAAGCCATGTACCTGCTGGCGCGCCACCCGCTGGCCCAGGACGGCATATTGGGCATGTTGGAAAGCGGCGCGCTGGAAATTGGATTCCAGCTTGCGGAGCATCATAAGGAGGTGCGGGAACTGTGCCGCAAATATCGCGACCGCCCCATGTCCCTTGCCGATGCCTGCATTCTCCGTATGGCGGAACTGCATGAACAGCATGCAGTGTTCACGCTCGATGGAGACTTCCGCATTTATCGCAAGCATGGCGATGAACCGCTGACTGTGATCGCACCGGCATAACCGCTCATAGATCACTCCTCAAGCATCGAGCCGGCCGGACACCCGTCCGGGTTCGAGTAAAAGATGAATTTCTGATCGCGCGGATCCTGGCAGAAGATAAGGAACAAAGATCGGCAAGGGAAGTCCCCCGAATTACGAATCCCTGTATTCCTCCTGTCTCAGCCTCCGGCTCAACCCGGCGCTTCAAATGTCTTTAGGGAAAAAACCGCCGATTGCAAAACCCAGCGGTGCCAGGACAGCGGGCGTGCCAAGAAACAGGATGATGGGCATCGGATGCTTTGTACTGATGCCTCCGGATTCGCGGTGGCGCCGTATCCCGGTATGTTTCCTGGCGGCGGGGGTTGAATACAGGGACTTTTTCCAGGAGACCGGGGCAAATGGACTCGTCGCGATGGAAAACCAGGAGATGGCCAGCAGGCCGCCCAGGCACAAACCAATAAAGGCGCCGGCCACGGCGCCCGTCATGGCCTTGCGGTTATTCCAGGGCGGGAGGTTGCTGCGCAGATAGCCGATGGCGGATAACACCGTGGCATCCAGTCGCGCCGGGTTCCAGGGCGGCAAAGGGAACTTTTTCTTTTCCAGGATAATATCCGCCGGCACGCTCACAAGGCCCACCACGGCGCCTGCGATCCAGATCCAGTATCCGAAGGGTCTTGCGGGGAAAAGATCGACGGCGGCGTTAATAGCGCTGCCGAAGTAAGCGAAGACAAATGCGGTGAACAAAACAACCCAGGCGTAGACCAGAAGCAGCAACAACCATAACAGCAGCCAGCAAACCACGCTCAGCGTACGAATCACCGGATTACCCAAGACCGGCAAGTTTCAACCAC
>CAZXGW010000295.1:0-1527 GCA_964640355.1 uncultured Enterobacteriaceae bacterium | reverse complement strand
CGCGGCACTCATAATGCTGAGGTCGGTGGTTCGAGCCCACCCATAGCCACCGGATACCGTGTAAAATTGAAGGTGAAAAGTTCAATAAAACCGATTCTCTTTTGTGCCTGTAAAAAAGCCCCGGCTTCAGAACCACAGTCATAATCTCCGGCCGCCACGACTGAAAATACGCCGCACGCCGCCGCAGAGCGCAACCGGTGTGCAAACCACGCGGGACAGCGAACCGATACCTGTCATACTGGTGCAGTGAAACACAACACCGGAATCACGGGCATCGTAACTTTTCCGCTAGATGTCCGGCTCAAATCGCCGTTCACGACGGCCACCTCAAACCTGCAGGCAATAAACAATGTCGCGGTGCGCCTTGACCTGGTGGACGGTTCCTCGGGATGGGGTGAGATCCCGGTATTGCCACCCACCACGTTCGAGGATCAGAAAACGGCGTTAAATGCTGTTGAGGAATGTCGAGATTTTCTCATGGGACAGCGTGCCTGCGAATGGAGGCGGATTGCCGAAGAACTCCGGGAACGGATGCCCCGCCATGCCTCCGTCCGCGCCGGGCTGGAAATGGCCCTGTTGGATGCATTGTCACGTAGCTGGAAGATGCCGCTTTTTATTTTTTTCGGGGGTTGCGGAGACAGGATCAAGACGGACATCACCATTCCCATCTGCCCGGCCGGGCCTGCAGGGGAGCTGGCGAGACAATACAGGATCGCCGGTTTTGAAACGATCAAGACCAAGATCGGTCTGGATACGGGGGAAGACATTGAGCGGGTACTGGCGATCCGCCGCGGCCATCCGGACTGCCGGCTGGTGCTGGATGCGAACGAGGGATATTCCGCCGAGCAGGCACTGGCCATGCTTGCCGAGTTGCGTGCCGCGGGGATCCAGCCCGCTCTCCTGGAGCAGCCCGTTCCCAGAGAAGACTGGGAAGGGCTCGGCCGCCTGTCGCGCGAAGCGGAAGTGACGGTTGCCGCCGACGAGACCTGCAGGGATGTCCCGGACGCCCTGCGCATAGGCCGCGAGAACCTGGCCCAGGTCATCAATATCAAGCTGGCCAAGTGCGGTGTCGCCCAGGCTCTCGAGATATACCACGTCGCACGCGCCTTCGGGCTCGGGTTGATGATAGGCGGCATGGTGGAGACGCGGCTGGCGATGGGTTTCAGCGCCCATTTTGCCGCCGGCCTTGGCGGCTTCGACTGGATCGATCTCGATACGCCGTTACTGCTCGCCAGCGATCCCGTCATGGGAGGTTACGCCGTAAAAGGCGCCGAGTATTACCTTGATACCGGCGGTTACGGGCACGGCGGATTGCTGGCGGAAGGCGCTTCCCGCATTTCCTGATGCAACCTTGCTCTCTATCCCCTACCTTCGACTGTCGAGAAACCCCAACAGGGGCGGGAATGCGGACACGACGCGCCTCGAAGCGTCCCGGCAGTTTCGCAGTTTCATGCGAACCTGCGGCGGTCATAAAACAAAAACGCTCCCCCAAGGGAGCGTTGAAAACCACCTGATACCGGCGCATGG
>CAZXGW010000294.1:0-1528 GCA_964640355.1 uncultured Enterobacteriaceae bacterium | reverse complement strand
TGGACCGGATTCTCCCGCACGCCCCGTGACGGCTGGACGCGGCGGTGGAGCAGCACCTTCGCGGGAGAAATACACCAGTGCAGGGGATTGTCGACAGCGAAGGCAGGGTCGAAAGGCGCCTCCAGCGTGCCGCCCGCCCAGGCCAGTTCGGTACAGTTGTTTTCAGGATCGTGTTTTATCACGCGACCCTCAAACAGGTTGCGTATGTCAATGAGGCGGGCGACGGCTGCGTTCCTCGGACGTCGCATGATCTCATCGGGTGTCCCGGTCTGCAGGGTGGTGCCGTTGTGCAAAACGCAAATCGTGCTGGCAAGCATGCAGGCCTCATCCAGGTCATGGGTCACCAGGAGGATCGGTATGTTCAAATCGCGTGTAAGTTGCACGGTTTCCATCCGCAACTTGCGCCGGGTCACCTGGTCGACCGCCGAGAAAGGTTCATCGAGCAGCAGGACTTCAGGGTCGCGTGCCAGCGCCCGTGCGATCGCCACCCGCTGTTGCTGGCCGCCGGAGAGCGTCGAGGGATAGCGTGATTCCAGTCCCTTTAGATTGGCCCGTTCAAGGCAGTCGAGCGCCTTTTGTTCTTGTCCGGCCTTCGTGAGTTTTCGCAGCGGCAGCATGACGTTTTCCATCACCGAGAGATGGGGAAACAGGGCGAAGTGCTGGAATACCATGCCCACCCGCCGCTTCTGGGGCGGAATTTCGATATGGTATTCCGAATCAAACCAGGTGTGGCCGGAACACGTCACGCGGCCCCGCGCCGGCCGGTGCAAGCCGGCGATACAGCGCAGTACGGACGATTTGCCGCTGCCTGACGGCCCGACCAGCGCAAGCACTTCTCCGTTCCGGCACTGCAGACTGGCGTCGAGTTTGACGGGCTTTTGCTGTTGCAGGAAAACGCTCAATTCCACGGCGCGATGTCCCCCACAGTCCGTTCCTACATCGCGACATGCCGGTAGCGCCGGTTCAGCATGTACACCGCGCTGACGGTAACAAAGGCGAACACCAGCAATACCAGGGACATGGTATTGGCCGCCTGCATGTCAAATGCCTGGGTGCGGTCAAAGATGGCGATGGAAATCGTGCGCGTCTCGCCGGGTATGTTGCCGCCCACCATCAGGACAACGCCGAATTCACCCATGGTGTGGGCAAAGGTCAGCACGATCCCGGTCAGTATCCCGGGCCAGGCGAGGGGAAATTCAACGTGGCGGAACGTGGCCCAGTGATCGAGGCCGCTGCACCAGGACGCTTCCCGGAGGCTCTGCGGCACCGATTCAAAGGCGCGCAGCATGGGCTGGATGGCGAACGGCAGGCTGTAGATGACCGATGCGAACAGCAGGCCTGCAAACGAGAACACCAGCGTCTGGCCGGTCAGGCTCTCGAATGTCCTGCCGAGCAAGGTCTGGCGCCCGAACAACGTCAACAGGTAATAGCCGAGTACCGTCGGCGGCAGGATCAACGGCAATGCCACCAGTGCCTCGATGAAACTCTTTCCCGGAAAGACCCGCCAGGCGAGGGCGCGCGCGATCAC
>CAZXGW010000293.1:0-1540 GCA_964640355.1 uncultured Enterobacteriaceae bacterium | reverse complement strand
GGCAGGCGGAAAACCGACGTCTGGCTGGATTACGGGACACTTTGAAAGATAAGGGAGTCGGTGACTATCTATAATAAGTACCGGTTGTCACCGATTCCTTTCCCTTTTCACTTTCGACTTTTAACTTGTCACTGCCGTTATTGGTGCCGGGGGAGGGAGTCGAACCCTCACATGGTCGCCCATACCAGATTTTGAGTCTGGCGCGTCTACCAGTTCCGCCACCCCGGCCGGGGATAAAGAGTCACGCTAGTATTCTGTCCCACAAATGACTGTCGAAATTCCGGGCTGCCGGGTAGTCCTCCGGAAGACACGCCGTGAAGTCATCCCTGTAGGCTCGGGTGCCGCTGTCCCTGCGGCACACGATCTTCCGGAGGACTGCCCGGCAGCATGATGATCAATGAAATATAATCGCGGGACACAAAACCAGTATAAGTAAACTTGCCCGGGGTTGAAACCGCCCGCCCGTTTGTCTTCCGGATTTCTGCTAACATCCCGCGCCATGCGGCGAGAGGAATTTTTCTACGAACTTCCCCGGGATCTCATTGCCCAGTACCCTTCGGATCGGCGGGGCGACAGCCGGCTGCTGTACCTGAACGGGACGTCCGGAAAAATCGAAGACAGGGTGTTTTCCGACCTGCCGGAGTTGCTGCGGCCGGGCGACCTCCTGGTCTTCAACGACACCCGTGTCCTCCCGGCCCGCCTGTTCGGCCGTAAGGAAACGGGCGGCCAGGTCGAGATCCTGATCGAACGCCTGCTCGGTGATAGGCAGGCCCTGGCACAACTGCGCGCCAGCAAAACGCCCCGCGTGGGCGCCCGCATCCGGATCGGCGAAAAACTGGCTGTCGAGGTCATCTCCCGGCAGGAGGAAATGTTTGTACTCGAGTTTCACGGCGAACGGTCGGTCTTGCAAATCCTCGAGCGTTACGGTCACGTACCCCTGCCGCCCTACATCGAACGCGAGGACGAGGCGATCGACGGCGAGCGTTACCAGACAGTGTATGCACGAAAGCCGGGCGCCGTCGCCGCGCCGACCGCGGGCCTGCACTTTACCGGGGAGATTCTGCGGAAGCTCGGGGAACGCGGGATCCGGACGGCCTATGTCACCCTGCATATCGGCGCCGGGACGTTCCAGCCGGTGCGCTCCGAGTGCATCGAAGATCACAGGATGCACAGCGAATATTTCGAGGTGTCAGAGGCCGCCTGCGATGGGGTGAATGAGACACGGGCACGGGCCGGCAGGGTGATCGCCGTCGGCACAACCACCGTCCGCTGCCTTGAACAGTCGGCAAATTCCGGTACCCTGCAACCCTGTTCCGGTGAGACGGACATTTTTATTTACCCTGGATACCGTTTCAGGGTGGTGGATGGTCTGATCACCAATTTCCACCTGCCGGAGTCCACCCTGCTCATGCTGGTCTGCGCCTTTGCCGGCCGCGAGCAGGTGCTGGCCGCCTACCGCCACGCCATAGCGCACCGTTACCGGTTTTACAGCTATGGTGACGCGATGTTGATCAATAAGTGATGAGTAATGAGTGATGAG
>CAZXGW010000292.1:0-1563 GCA_964640355.1 uncultured Enterobacteriaceae bacterium | reverse complement strand
TGCGATGAAACAGAAACCTGACAGCAGTTACAGCGGACAAACAGCTGGTTTCACCCTGATCGAACTGATGATCGTGGTCACCGTCCTGGCGATCCTCGGCGCGATCGCTTATCCCAACTACCGCAATTACGTGATCCGTTCCGCGCGCTCAGAGGCCAAGGCGGCGCTCGTGACCCTTGCCGCAAAACAGGAGCAGTATTTCCAGAACAACAAGTCGTACACCAGCACCCTCTCTGACCTGAAAATGAACGCCCTGACGGAGAACGGCAAATACCTTGTATCGATCCCTGCTGCCAATAACAATTCCTATACCCTGCAGGCCGTGCCGCAGGGCGGCCAGGCACAAGATACAGAATGCGCCAATTTCACGCTGGATTCGAGAGGGACGAAAGGGGCGAGCGGACCCAAGGGCGCGGAGTGCTGGTAACAGTATCCCCTTCGTTACTTGCAGAATTCGGCGATGTCCTTTTGCGCGGCAGCGATCCGGGCCTGGCGCTCCTCTTCTCCTAGGCGCACGCGATTTCCTTGTGCGTCCGTGCCGTACAGCCGGGTGGAGCCGCTGGCCTTTTCCAGCTTGTCCCGTGCGAGATCGCAGTTTGATTTCTGAATGGCCGCGATTTCTTCCTCCCGTTTGCGCTCCTCGGCGGATTTCTGCCGCCCTTCCCGCAGTTCGTTCAATTTCTGCTGCTGCTGTTCGTACTCACTGAGGGCGCGGCCGGTGTCGACCCTGGGCGGGGGCTTGATGGTCGTTGCCTCGACATCGCCCGGCGGCGGGCGTTCCGTGTAATGCGTGACGCCCTCTTCATCCACCCACTTGTACATCTCGGCCGGCGCCGCACAGGCAATCAGGGACAGGATGATAGCCCCCGTGAAATGTGGCAACAACCTGACTGATTCAGTCATGGGGGCTGCCCGTTGTTAAGGTGTTCAGGATTCATCCTCATGCCTCTTGGACCCGGTAACGTTCAAAAAGTCATGCCAAGCTATTATAGTGTGGCATATTCAGAACCTCACGGCTATACTAAAATAACGGCAATATGAATTTGATTACATTCAGTTTTTAACCAACAACCCAGGGCGTTCACTATGAAACAGCTAGTGTCGGGAATTTCGGCCATCCTGTTTTGCCTTACCTCGGCAAATCTCTTTGCCGTCAGCATCTATGAATGCGTGGATGAGGCGGGCAACCGCACCTTCCAGGAGCGTTGCCCACCCGGCACTACACTTGCCGGCGAAAAGAAGTTTTACACGGGCACCGGGGTAGCGGAGGGCGCTGCCCCGGACGTAGCGGTCACGCTTTACCTCGTGCCGGACTGTGATGCCTGCGACGTGGTCAGGAATGTGCTGTCCGATTACGGGGCCCGTTTTACCGAGAAAAACATCGAAAACAATGTCGAACTGCAGACCGAACTCATGGAAAAATCGGGCGGCGGCGCGACCCTGTCTGTCCCCACGGTCATTGTTGGCGAGAAGGTGATTGTCGGCTTCAACAAGCAGGGCCTGACCAGTACCCTGGAAGAAGCCGGCTTTAAGAAAGGGGTGAGCGGGGAAGTTTCAAAACCC
>CAZXGW010000291.1:0-1583 GCA_964640355.1 uncultured Enterobacteriaceae bacterium | reverse complement strand
ACGCGGCTTTTTTCGCCGCCATCCATTCCTCCAGGGCCTCCGCTCCGCCGATGTGTTCACCGTTGATGAACACCTGCGGCACGGTGGCCGCGCCGGCAATGGCGCGCAGGCTGCGATCGGTGTAATCCCTGTTGAGCACCAGTTCCTCGAACGCGATGCCCGCATCGTGCAGCAGACCCTTGGCCCTGGCACAGTACACGCATCCCTTGCGGGTGAAGATGCTGACGTCGAGCGGCCTGGCCTCGTTCGGCGCGAGGTATGACAGCATCGTATCGGCGTCGGAGACCTCATACGGGTCGCCGGGTTTATACGGCTCGATGAACATCTTTTCTATCACGCCGTCCCTGACCAGCATGGAATAGCGCCAGGAGCGCCGCCCGAAACCGAGGTCATCCTTGTCCACCAGCAGGCCCATGCCTTCGGTGAATTCACCGTTGCCGTCCGGGAGGAACGTGATGTTGCCGGCCTTCTGGGTTTCCTTCCATTCGTTCATCACGAAGGCGTCGTTGACGGAGATGCAGATGATCTCATCGACGCCGTTCTTCCTGAACGCCGGCGCAAGCTGGTTGTAGCGCGGTACGTGTGAAGAGGAACAGGTGGGTGTAAAGGCGCCGGGCAGTGAAAATACGATCACCGTCCTCCCCGCAAAGATATCCGAACTCCTGACGTCAACCCATTCGTGATCGCGCCGCGTGCGGAACGTCACTTCAGGGACGCGTTTACCTTCTCTATTCTCGAACATGACAAATTTCTCCTAAAGTTTGAGGTTGATAAAAAAAGTTAAAGATTGATAAAAATTCCCGGAAAACCCCGCTGGCCGGCAACAATAACCGCACCGCACGTCACAACCGGTGCGTGCCTGATGGTGAAGCCGGGAACCGCCTGGTTGCGGACGCGTTACGCCCTGCCGATCAGTTTCCCTGATCCTCCAGCATGCTGCGCAGCATCCAGGCGTTTTTTTCATGGACCTGCATGCGCTGGGTCAGCAGGTCCGCGGTGGGTTCATCGTTCACTTTCTCGACGATCGGAAAGATTTTCCGCGCCGTTCTCACTACCGTTTCCTGGCCCTTGACGAGCTGCCGGATCATTTCCTGTGCCTCCGGGACATCGGTTTCTTCCTCGATCTCGGTCAGCTTGCTGAACGCCTTGTAGGATCCCGGGGCGTTCACCCCGAGTGCGCGGATCCGCTCCGCGATCTCGTCCACGGCGGTGGCGAGTTCCGTGTATTGCTGTTCGAACATCTGGTGCAGCGTGTTGAACATGGGACCTGTCACGTTCCAGTGGTAGTTATGCGTCTTGAGGTAGAGCGTATAACTGTCTGCAAGCAGATGGGACAGGCCCTCGGCTACGGTATGGCGGTCTTCGACAGAAATACCTATATTGATCTTCATGATTGCTTACCTCGTTTTAACAGTGTCTTGCTCCTTCCCCGCCCCGGCACAGGCCGGGATTCCGGAGTTCCATTGCAGGCCAGTATAGGCGCTGTTTATACATAAACAAATTGAATTAATACTATCATAATGATATATATTAGTTATGATAGATTACCACCTGTAACCCTTCGCTTCCGGCAACTTTATACT
>CAZXGW010000290.1:0-1601 GCA_964640355.1 uncultured Enterobacteriaceae bacterium | reverse complement strand
TGCATATCGCCGTGATCGGCTCCGGCGGGGCCGCGATGGCGGGGGCGCTGAAAGCCGCTGAACGTGGTGCCCGGGTCACCCTGATTGAGCGCGGCACCATCGGCGGCACCTGTGTCAACGTGGGCTGTGTGCCGTCCAAGATCATGATCCGCGCCGCCCACATCGCGCACCTGCGGCGCGAAAGTCCCTTCGATAACGGTATCGCGCACGCCGTACCGGTTATCAGCCGCGAGCATCTCCTCGCGCAGCAGCAGGCGCGCGTGGAAGAACTGCGCCGTACCAAGTACGAGGATATTCTGGAATCAAAGCCGAACATCAAATTGCTGCGCGGCGCGGCGCGCTTCAAGAACACCAGGATGCTGAGCGTCACGCTCGAGGGCGGCGGCGAGCAGGTCGTAACCTTCGACCGCGCGTTGATCGCCACCGGGGCGCGTCCTGCCATCCCGCCGGTCCCGGGACTGAAGGACACGCCATTCTGGACTTCGACCGAGGCGCTGGCGGCCGAGGCCATTCCCGAGCATCTCATCGTCTTGGGCGGTTCGGTCGTGGGCCTGGAACTGGGTCAGGCGTTCGAGCGGCTCGGCGCGAGGGTCACGGTGCTGGAGCTTCTGGATCGGCTGTTGCCGATCGAGGACGAAGACATCGGCCGCGGCCTGCGTGAGGCACTGCAAGCCGAAGGCATTGAGGTTTATACCGGTTTCAAATCGGAGTCAGCGAGCTTCCGCGATGGCCGTTTCGAAATCAAAGGCAATGGGAGAACCATTTCCGGTGACCGCCTGCTGGTGGCCACCGGCCGGAGGCCGGATACCGACGACCTGGGCCTGAAAGACATAGGTGTAAGAACTTCGAAGACGGGTGGCATCGAAGTCGACGATCGCCTGCAGACGAGCGTTGTGAATATCTACGCTGCCGGCGATTGCACAAATCAGCCGCAGTTCGTGTACGTGGCGGCGGCCGGGGGAACCCGGGCGGCCATCAACATGACCGACGGCGAAGCGACGCTGGAACTCTCGACGGTGCCGGCCGTGGTCTTCACCGATCCCCAGGTCGCAACGGTTGGCCTCAGCGAACGCACCGCTCGCGAGCGGGGGATCGCCGTCGAAACCCGCGTCCTCACGCTGGACAACGTACCGCGGGCCCTGGCCAACTTCGATACGCGCGGTTTTGTCAAGCTGGTGGCGGAGAAGGACGGCGGCCGCTTGCTCGGCGCCCAGATCCTCGCAGCCGAAGCCGGCGAGATCATCCAGATCGCCGCGCTCGCCGTCCGGCACCGCATGACGGTACAGCAGCTCGGCGACGAAATGTTCCCGTATCTCGTCATGGCCGAGGGACTCAAACTGTGTGCCCAGACCTTCACCAAGGACGTCAAGCAACTCTCCTGCTGCGCCGCCTGAAACCTGGACAGCAATGACATCTCCCTGCCGTATATCGGAAGCGGCGCAGCGCGCAGAAGCAACAGTGAGCCAGGTGCGTACCTATGTCGCGGCTGGCCTGGTGAAGCCCTGCGCCACGACGGCGGGCGGTTACTTCCTGTTTGACGAGTTGTGCGTGCAACGCCTGCGCCTGGTTGCAGCGGCGACCCGTGCGGGCCTGCGCCTGAA
>CAZXGW010000289.1:0-1601 GCA_964640355.1 uncultured Enterobacteriaceae bacterium | reverse complement strand
TCCGGTTTTTATTATTTCAGCTTTTTCCGGTAGTACCGGCCATGTCCTGAATCTTTTTTTCTATCTCGGCGACCAGCTGATTAAAACCTTTATTGTTGATAATGGCGGCATATTCGGCACGCTTGAGCGAGAGATCGTTGATGCCGTTTGCGATGACGCTGATTATATACCACCGGCCGTTGTTCTGTTGCATCAGGTAATCCATCTGCACCGTCTCTTCGCCGGGATTGATCAATTCCGTCCTGATCAGCAGCCGTTCTTTCCTGAGCTGCTCGACGCCCGTGGTCCTGAACGACTGGCCCGAATACTCGTCAAAGCGGGAGGCGTAGGTCGATATGCTGAGGCGGCTGAACAGCGTGATGAAATCCTGCTGCTGCTGTTCATTCAGTTCGTTCCAGTACCTGCTCAGGATAACTTTTGAAATAAGCGGGGTGTCGAAGCTGGATTGTATAACCGGTGCCAGCATGTCGTAGCGCCCCTGGTACCCCAGCGAGTCTGCTTCCTTCATGACCCTGATCAGAACGGCATGCAGTTCCTCCACGACGGCAACGGCGGCGGTCTCTTGCGCGCCGGCAGGTGGTAGAGTCCCCGCCAGCAGGGCGGCAAGGAAAAACGCCGGGGTTTGCTGGAACACGCTGCGCATGGCTCGGGATGACATTTTCCTGTTTTTATATGCCCGTTTTTATGCCCTGTGTTGCGACTCCGCGCCCTGTTCCCTTCCTCCCGTTTGACCGGTCCCCGATGGGAAGTTTCAGGCCGTGTACCGGTCCGGCAGATACATAGCGCCGGCCTTTCCAGGCGGCGCCCACCCCCGACAGGTAACGCCAGGCTGACGTCCAGGTCATGGCCAGAAACAGGAGGCCGGCGACGGGTAACAGGCCGGCCCATAACGGCGCCAGGCCATAATATCTGAGTGTCGGCAGATAACAAGCGATCATCAGGGCGAGGCCGAGCATTCCGGCCAGTTGCGCCTGGAGATCGGGCAGTGCCAGGGCGATCACCGGCAGGGGAAAAGCCGCCAGCATCAGCACTGTGCAGAGCACGAGCCGCGGGCCGGAATGCTGCAACTGGGTAAAGGCATTGCGGGCGACCATCTCCCGGACACCATGGAAATCGTCATAGCGCCGCTGGCTGTGGGCGGAACGCGTCAGGCCGATCCAGATCCGGCCGCCGTGGCTCTTGACGCGGCCCGCCAGGGCACAGTCGTCGATCAGGCAACCCCGGATGGCGGCGAAACCGCCAGCCGCATCGAGCGCCGTGCGTTTGATCAGGAGGCATCCGCCGGCGGCGGCGGCCACCGGGGACGGCGCCGAATTGACCAGTGAGAATGGATAAAGCAGCCTGAAAAAGAACACGAACGCCGGCAGGAGAAGTTTCTCCCAGGCGCCGCTCATTCTCAGGCAGACCATGAGCGAGGCCATGTCCAGGCGCTCCCGGTCGAGTTTCCGGACGAGGGCGGCAAGGAGGCCGGGCTGCAACCGGACATCGGCATCGAGCAGCAGCAGGATCTCCGTCTCGGCCAGCCGGCGGCCCTGTTCCAGCGCCCATAATTTTCCGCTCCAGCCGGCGGGCACGGTGTCCCCGCGGATCACGTGAAGACA
>CAZXGW010000288.1:0-1615 GCA_964640355.1 uncultured Enterobacteriaceae bacterium | reverse complement strand
GGTGGAAGGTTGCACGTCGGCGTTCTGGGCCCGGTGACGCAGCGCGTGATCCATCAGGACGAGCGCGAGCATCGCCTCGGCGATCGGCGTGGCGCGGATCCCGACGCAGGGATCATGGCGGCCGGTGGTCGCTACCTCGTCCGCCTCGCCTTTAATGTTGATCGTCCTGCCGGGCAAGCGGATGCTCGAGGTCGGTTTCAGTGCCACGCTGACGACGATGTCCTGCCCTGTCGAAATGCCGCCGAGCATGCCGCCCGCATTGTTGCTGAGAAAACCCTCGGGGGTCATCTCGTCCCGGTGTTCCGTACCTTTCTGGGTGACGGATCGGAAGCCGGCGCCAATCTCCACGCCCTTGACGGCATTGATGCTCATCATGGCCCTGGCGATATCCGCATCGAGTCGATCGAAGACCGGCTCGCCCAGGCCCGGCGGGACCCGTTCGGCGACGACATTGATGCGCGCGCCGATGGAATCCCCCTCCTTGCGCAGGGCATCCATGTACTCTTCCAGCTCCTTCACCCTCGCGGCATCCGGGCAGAAGAACGGGTTGTTCCCGACCTCGTCCCAGTCCTTGAGATCGATCGCGATCGGCCCGAGCTGCGCCAGGTAGCCGCGGATCACGGTCCCGTATTTTTCATGCAGGTATTTCTTGGCGATGCCGGCCGCTGCGACGCGCAGGCAGGTCTCGCGCGCCGAGGCGCGTCCGCCGCCGCGGTAATCCCGCAAACCATACTTGATCTGGTAAGTGTAGTCCGCGTGCCCCGGCCGGAACTTGTCCCTGATTTTGAAATAGTCCTTGGACTTGGGATCCTCGTTTTCAATCAGGAGACCGA
The DNA here is from genome assembly GCA_964640355.1 of uncultured Enterobacteriaceae bacterium. Classification (GTDB taxonomy): domain Bacteria; phylum Pseudomonadota; class Gammaproteobacteria; order Eutrophobiales; family Eutrophobiaceae; genus CAZXGW01. The sequence continues at coordinate 782 of CAZXGW010000288.1, read as the reverse complement.
TCGGCGTGCCGGTCGTCACGCCCTCGAAAACGCCCGACAGGATCCTGACCTGGTCGGATTCCATGCGCTGGGTGACATGCCTGGACTTGCCTGGCCGGCGGCGATCCAGGTCTTTCTGCAGATCGGCTTCGCTCAACGCCAGCCCCGGCGGGCAGCCGTCCACGATGCAGGCATACGCCTCCCCGTGGCTTTCGCCACACGTGGTTACCGTGAATAAAGTTCCGAAAGTGTTCCCCGACATAATGGCCGATATTGTATATTGTTATCGCGATAACGTCTCCAGACCGCACTTTTGCGCCCGTGCTTGTCTAAAATTAAACCATGATGTCGCTGATGACCCGAACCCGAATGTGCGCCGCCGGAAAATCCACGGCGATCTTTCTTAACTTCCTCACTGCGGCGTTTCTTTGCCTGCCCGCCGGCGCCGGGGCGACCGATACGCGACTTGTGCGCGTCGATGGCGTGGAACAGTCCATGTCGGACTACATCGGCCGTGGCAGGTGGGTGATTGTGAACGTCTGGAGCCCGAGCTGTACGTTCTGCGTGCAGGAACTGCCCCACGTCGAGAGATTCAGCCGGGAACATTCCGATGTTACCGTTCTCGGAATAACGGTGGATTATCCCAGCTTCGGCTACGGCAAGATTGACATCATCCGCGCGTTCCTTGCGCGCCATCCCCTCGATTACCCGATCTTTCTCGCCGACATCGACCAGGCCTCGGAAGTGATCGGCAACCGCCTGGTAGGCATCCCCCTGATTGCCATCTTTCACCCCGACGGCGA
>CAZXGW010000287.1:0-1621 GCA_964640355.1 uncultured Enterobacteriaceae bacterium | reverse complement strand
TGCAAGAACCGCAGGTCGTTCTCAAAGAAGATACGCAGGTCGTCGATGCCGTACTGGAGCATGGCGAGGCGTTCGACGCCCATGCCGAACGCCAGGCCGGTGAATTTCCCCGGATCAACGCCGACGTTTTCCAGCACCCGGGGGTGTACCATGCCGCACCCGAGGACTTCCAGCCAGCCGTTTTCACCCATGATGTCGACTTCCGCCGAGGGCTCGGTGAACGGGAAATAGGAAGGCCGAAACCGGATTTGCAGTTGGCGGTCGAAAAAACGCTCAAGAAAATCCGTGAGCAGGCCCTTGAGCTGAGCGAACGTCACCTGCTCGTCGATCATCAATCCTTCCACCTGGTGAAACATGGGGGTATGGGTCATGTCGGAATCGCAGCGGTACACCCGGCCTGGCGCAATAAAACGCACCGGCGGCTTGCGCTGTCGCATTACCCTGACCTGGACCGAGGAGGTGTGGGTGCGCAGCAGGATGCGGTCATTGAAATAAAACGTATCGTGCATGTCCCGGGCGGGGTGATGGGCCGGGATGTTCAGCGCCTCGAAATTGTGGTAATCGTCCTCAACCTCCGGCCCTTCGGCGATCTCGAACCCGAGCTGGGTGAACAGCCGTTCGATCCGGTGCAGGGTCAGGGTGATGGGGTGCAGGCCGCCGCTTTTCTGGCCGAGCCCCGGCAGGGTGACGTCAACCTTGTCCCCGGCAAGTTGCGCCTTGAGTTCCTCTGCTTCCAGCGCCAGGCGGCGCTGCTCGATGGCCTCGAGGATCGCCTCTTTCGCGGTATTGATCGCCTCGCCCGCCGCCGGTCGTTCAGGCTCAGGCAGGCTGCCAAGCTGCTTGAGCAGGCGCGTGAGGCTGCCCTTCCTGCCGAGAAATTCGATGCGCACCCGGTCGAGGGCGGCAAGGTCCGGCGCCCCGTTGACGGCAGTCAGGGCCTGGTCCAGGAGCTGGGTGATGTCGTTCACGTCGTCTCAAAAATAAAAAGGGGAAAGTGTGGTCCTTTCCCCCGCGCAGACAAAAAAATTTTTCCGCGATCAGCTTGCGAGGCAGGACTTCGCCCGTTTGGCAAGCTCGGCAAAGGCGCGCTTGTCCGCCACCGCCAGGTCAGCCAGGATCTTCCGGTCAATGTCCATGTCCGCCTTGAGCAGGCCGTTCATGAAGCGGCTGTAGGACAGGCCATGTTCGCGCGCGGCGGCGTTGATGCGCGCGATCCACAATGCCCGGAACTGGCGCTTCCTCTGGCGGCGATCACGATAGGCGTACTGCGCGGCCCGGGTGACGGCCTGCTTGGCAACCCGCAATACATTTTTGCGCCGGCCCCGGTAACCCTTGGCCTGCTCGATGATCTTCTTGTGCCGGGCACGGGCGGTAACACCGCGTTTTACTCTTGGCATGGAAACACTCCGTTAACTGTAGGGCAGCATGCGCGCAATCGCCTTCTGATCGTGATCATGGATGGCGATGATCTTGCGCAGCTTGCGTTTGCGCTTGGCGCTTTTCTTGGTCAGGATGTGGCTGTGATGGGACTGGCGGTGGCTGAATTTGCCCGAAGCGCTTCGGGAAAAACGCTTGGCCGCGCCGCGATTCGATTTCAACTTGGGCATTCTTCATTCACTCC
>CAZXGW010000286.1:0-1627 GCA_964640355.1 uncultured Enterobacteriaceae bacterium | reverse complement strand
CCCGCTTAAGATTTCAGCACTATGCCGGAGATGACAAGATGAAAATCCATGCGCTTGTATTTATTTCATTGTTTGCGCTGTCCGTCAGCGCGCCTGCCGATGACTATCCCACCCTGGAATCCGTCAGGTACGTGCTGGATTGCATGGCGGAACTGGGCACCCAGACGGAGGAGAATCTTTATACCTGCGTCTGCCGCCATGACGTGATTGCCGATGCCATGCCTTTTGATGAATACGAACAGGCCACGTTTTTCGAGCGCTACAACAGGATGCCCGGAAAACGCGGCGGACTGGTCCGGGACAGCAAAGAGGGGGAAAAACTCCGTAATAAGCTGACCGAGATCAAGAAGGAAGCCGGCGCCAAATGCCTGGTGGTAAAGCACGTGGAAAGAAAGCCGGTGAAGTCCGGCGAATAAACCGATTGTGATACCCGACGGGATGATCAGACCGCATCCCGTGTGCGGCGTGATGATCCCCGTCAGGAAGACAGGGTGATCTCCCGGGTACTGCTGAAATGGTTTTCCTTGGTATCCACGCCCCTCACCGTCATTATCCCTTCCTTCTCGGGCACGAAGAAAAACCGGAAGGCCGGGTCCATGCTGACTGAAAAGGTCAGTTCGGCCTTCATGATGAGCTGGCCGTTGTAGTCTACTTCAATGTATTTGACGAAATGGGCCGGCGGGCGGACATGCGATCCGATTTTCAGCGGCGCAAGGCCGGTAATGTTCGGATGCCGAATCTTGACCTGCATCAGGTTCGGCTCACCCAGTTTCAGGTCACCGATCGTCTCCATTTTCATCTTGCCGAGAAGCTTCATGGATTCCTCCATGCTGGCGGGCGGCGGCGCAGAGCAGGCGCCCTTGGCGCGGACGAAGCTTTTTGCCATGTAAAGTTCACCGGTGTTGAGCTCGGCAATGGCGCGCACATAACTGAAGTCGTCCACGCGCAGGCGCATCGCCAGGTCCGCGCGGCCGCTTTGCGGCGTGAATTCGAAGAGACCCACCAGCGGTACCGGGTTTTTATCGATATAAACGTGGATCTTTTCGATGTACTTGTCCGCTGTCTGCGGGATCATGGCGTGGACGGATACCGGGACGATGGTCGCGTCTTCAGCGGTGTAGGGGGCCTTGATTTCCAGGATGTCCTGGCCGGGGCCTTCCACGATCACGCGATCCTGGAATACGGGATTCCGGATGTGCTCCTCCCAGTGCTGGTCCGACAGCTGCTGGCGGTAATCGGGTGGCGCGACGTCGGCGAGCGCCGGGCCGGAAAAGCCGGCCAGCAGTACCAAAGCCAGCAGGCCGGTACCGAATTCCTGGTATCTCTGCAGATTCATGGTCTCTGTCCCGTGGGCATATATTAATGTATGAACGTTATCCTGTTGATTCTAATATATAATAATATTCTGATAAGTCAATATGTAATATCTCCCTGCGGCTTCAGGCCACGCGTTTTCAGGCAAATCCGGACAGGGTCCGGATGCTACCCCTCCCCCGGAAACCCTTCACCGGCAACGCCCTGCGCCGTGTTAAGTTTGTGCAGGCAGGTGACGCTGAAAGTCATCATTGAAGCCGGCGTGCTGTGGCCTGGCGGGATCGGTGAGTGGTCCAGACTGATTTTAATATTA
>CAZXGW010000285.1:0-1632 GCA_964640355.1 uncultured Enterobacteriaceae bacterium | reverse complement strand
ACAGCGCGCTCGAAGGCACCCCCGACGACCCGCGCTTCAAGTACCTCAAATACGACTAGGCCCTGAAGGCAGTAAAAAGTGAAAAGCAAGAAGTGAAAAACAAAGAGGGGGAAGCTGCCTCAACAGTAATTTCCTTCCCCCTTGATGGGGGGTTAAATCAAGTACCCCCTCCCCCTGGAGGGGGGAGGGTTGGGGTGGGGGTGAAAATATAAAGAGGGGTCGCCGACAAATAATGATTCCCGCTGTCACCGAATCCTTTATCCGCTTTATCACCGCCGCCAGTGCCCGGATTTCCCGCCGGATTTTTCCAGCAGCCGGACACCGTCGATGGTCATGCCGCGATCGGCGGATTTGCACATGTCATAAATCGCAAGCAGGGTAATCTGTACTGCGGTCAATGCCTCCATCTCAACGCCGGTCTGATCCCGGGTTTCGGCCCTGGCACGGCAGTAAATGGAACGGGATCTCTCCTCCGGTTCAAGCTGTATCTCGATATGGGTCAGTGACAGCGGGTGGCACAGGGGGATCAGTTCCGCGGTTTTTTTCGCCGCCATGATCCCGGCGACGCGCGCGACGCCGAGGACATCGCCTTTTTTGTGTCTTCCCTCCAGAATGAGCTTGAGGGTTTCCGCCTGCATGAGGATTCTGCCTTCGGCAACGGCGACCCGATGGGTGACGGGTTTTTCACCCACGTCCACCATGTGCGCCTCACCTTTCGGGTTGAAATGCGTTAACTTGGCCATGAGTGTGGAAATCCATGAATGAGATCCTGAAAATGCTTTATACTATCATTGAATGATTGATGATAATGATTTGTATTATATAGGAATTTCATGTCCATTACCGTTAAGTATTTTGCCAGCCTGCGGGAATCTCTGGGACGCCGGGAAGACCGGCTGGAGACCGAAGGCGCGGCGCTGACCGTTGCCGAGGTCTGGAAGAAGGTGAGCGGCACTGCCGGCACCCTTCCTCCTGATGTCCTGACCGCTGTCAACATGGAGTATGTCAAACCGGATGCCGTGGTAAAAGACGGCGACGAGATCGCGTTTTTCCCCCCGGTCACGGGCGGCTGATCATGCCTTACGAGATCCGGAAAGAACCGTTTGATCCCTGGCGCGAGATCGCGCGCTACGAGCAGGCGCTGCAGTCATCCGGCAAATGCGGCGCGACCGCCTGTTTCATCGGCACGATGCGGGATTTCAATGAAGGTGAACAGGTGACGGCCATGACGCTGGACTATTATCCCGGCATGACCGACAGGCATCTTGACATGATCTGCAAGGAAGCGGGCCGGCGCTGGGATCTGATCGACGTGCTCCTGCTTCACAGGGTGGGCAGCATCGCCATCGGCGAGCCGATTGTCCTGGTCGCGGTCTGGTCCGCGCACCGGGCCGAGGCCTTTGCGGCCTGCCGCTTCGTTATCGAGGATCTGAAAGCGCGGGCGCCGTTCTGGAAACAGGAAACCACGACCTCAGGCCGGCGCTGGGTGGAAAAAAACACGCCGGGCTGACCGGAATTCGGAGAGCCGTATATTCAATTCGAATTCCCCCGAATTCCGGATCCCTCCCTAATCCTCCATGGAATTGCCACGCCAGACGGATTTTCTGATCATCGGCGCCGGCATCATCGGCC
>CAZXGW010000284.1:0-1632 GCA_964640355.1 uncultured Enterobacteriaceae bacterium | reverse complement strand
AACTCATCCAGTTTCGCGCGCGCTTTTTCGGCTTCGGATAAATTATCATCACGTTCATCCTTGTCGTGTTCAATGCCGAACAGGGCGTCGAGCTGTCCACGGGATGAGGAGGCGAGGCCGGTGGCCCGGGGCTGGAAAGCATTTGGCCGCGGGGTGAAATAATCACAGAAATTCGCCCGCTCCTTCTCCTTCACAAAATCCGCGACCGGTTCCCGGCACTGATTGGCCACGTGCGGATCAAAAAACTCGCAGAGCCGGCACACGTGCAACTGGGCGCGGCATGCCCTGCATTCCGCCGTACGGCTCAGGGGGAGCGGCAGATCCGCGATGGACTGGCCACATTTCCAGCAGACGAGATCAGGAATCTTCATCACGGGCCGGGGCTGATATCCAGCCAGTATTATGTCATGGCCGCCCCGGATCCGCGTGACTTGTGTGTCGCGGGAGTCAACCGGCCAGGGGCAGGTGCCCCCGGCCGGCGCTCAGTTCAAAAGGTGGAAGAACACAGCCGGTACTGGTTGACCAGCGGTGTCGTTACCCGGCCGGACGCCATCTCAACCGTGCCCGGGCCTTGCGGGGCCCGGCGCGAGACCTCGATGACCTTGAGGACCGCATTCACCACGAGCTGCGGTTGATCGAGATGAATGTAATGACCGCTGTGCAGCGCCACGAGGTGGGCATGTCTCGGCACCCGGCGGGCAAGCTCGCCCTGGAGTTCAAACCAGAGTTTCTCCATCCGGTCGCCGCGGTCATCCCTGTCCCATACCCGCCGTCCGCGGGTCAGCACAAAGACGGGCACATCCGGCAGCCCGCCCTCCTGCTTTACTTCATCGGCGCTCTGGCGGAAGCCGAGGAACTCCGCGGCCATCGCCCGGCGTGCCGTCCGTCGCAGCATCAGTCTGTAGATCGTACCCTTCACATTCTCCGGGAGCATGGGGTGCAATCTCGGCGGCGAAAACCGGACAAAGACGGTATCACCGGTGATGCTCGGCGCCAGCTTGACCCTGATCGGCGCCGCCTGGAAACGCTCCAGTTGCCCGGCGTGCGAGGAATCCACCAGTACCAGTCCCCGCGTGGCCTCCGGGTAGCGGCTCGCGAACAACTGCACGGTGTAGCCGCCGAAGGAGTGACCGACCAGGATATAGGGGGCAGGCACCTGCGCCTTCTGGAGCAACAGGTACAGTTCATCGGCCAGGCGTGAACTGGTCCGGGGCGCCGGCCCCGGGTCACTCCAGCCATACCCCCCGCGATCATAGACGCAGGCCGTAGCGCGCCCTGAGAGGGCGGCCTGGACCGCCAGCCATTCAAGCGCACTGCCGCCTAGGCCGGCGTCCATAATCACCGCCGGGCTGCCGTCCCCACGGCAATAGAGGTGCAACCGGTGCGTGCCGATATCGACCAGCCGGCCGGGGCGTTGATAAGGGGGAAAGGAATTGCCCTCAGCCGCGACTGGCGGCAGAGGACCTGAAAAAAGAACGAGCGCCACGGCCAGCGCCGAAGAATAACGGCGCAGCACCCATCGCAACGATGACTGTGCAGCAGACGCTTTCATGGCCCGTACAGTAAGACGCTCTATTCATGTTTATTCTGATTGCAGTAATTTATTGACAAGCAACATTAAGACAATGATAT
>CAZXGW010000283.1:0-1643 GCA_964640355.1 uncultured Enterobacteriaceae bacterium | reverse complement strand
GGCAGCGCCATGTCCGGCGCGCCGATCATCAGCGGGATCATCCAGTTGGCCATCCCCGCCGCGGCGGGCATCACGGCGCCGAACACCATGATCAGCGCGTGATTGGTCACCAGGCTGTTGTAAAGATCCGGTGCGAGGAACTGGATGCCCGGCATGAACAGTTCTGCACGGATCGTCATGGCGGCGGCACCGCCCACGAACAGCATGATGAGCGCAAACACCAGGTACAGGGTGCCGATGTCCTTGTGATTGGTGCTGCACACCCAGCGCTTCCAGCCGGTTGGCGGGCCGTGGTGCCCGGTCTCGTGTGTTACGGCATCTGCGTTCATTTGCTACTCTCCCGAACCATGAATTCCCTGCGTGCAGCGGCGACAACCGCCGGCTGAACGACATCTCCTGTATCGTTACCCCAGGCATTGCGTTCATAAGTTATGAGAGCGGCGAGTTCCAGGTTATTCAGCAAGTCAGCCCAGGCCGCCATGCTGGTACCCGCCCTCCCATTCAGGACTATTTCCATGTGATCCCGGAGTGGCCCGGTGGCAATTTTGCCATCCTTCAGAGGCGGGAATATGCCGGCGAGACCTTCACCGCCCAATTGATGGCAGGCGGCGCAGTTTTTATTATAGATACCGCGCCCTTTTTCCATGAGTTCATCCCTGCTCCAGACTTTATCTGAGGCTGCCTCTTCGGCGGCGGCCAGCATCACCCCTTTCTGTTCCTCGACCCAGGCGCTGAATCTCTCCGGGCTGACCGCCTCCACGACGATCGGCATCCGCGCATGCCAGGTCCCGCACAGTTCGGCGCACTGGCCCCGGAAAACGCCCTCGCGTTCGATCTCCGCCCAGGTCTCGGTGATATAGCCGGCGATGGCGTCCTTTTTCATGCCGAGCTCCGGCACCCAGAAGGCGTGCATCACGTCCGCCGAGGTGTGCAGAAAACGGATCTTCTTGTGCGTCGGCAGCACGAGGGGATTATCCACCTCGCGCAGGTACAGATCGCCGGACTGCTCCGGAGGTACGTAGCGGCTTTCCACCCTGAGGCCGAAATCCGGATACTCGTATTCCCACCACCACTGGTGGGCGATGACCTTGACATCCATCATCTGTTCATCCTTCGGGATCAGCCACAGCGATTCGAGTACGCGCTCCGCGTTGCCGGCGATGGTCAAATCCACGCCGAGCACCAGCGCCGGGACGACGATCCAGGCCCAGCGGGCAAAGCGGGTCCGGTGCAGGTCCTGATCGGGACGGACGCCGCGGCTCTTGCGATGGACAACCACGGTCCAGGCCACCACGGCGATGACGACGAGGAGGATTACCGCCACGATCAACGAGGTCAGGTTGTGTATGGCATAGATGTCCCGCGCCGTGGGGGTAACAGGGTCGGGGAAGTTGAACTGGTAGTCGGCTATGGCGGGCAGCGAGAGGCCGGACAGCAAAAAGACAATTGCCGCGGAGGCAATACCCGGCACCCTCGTCATGAGGACCGATCGCCTGCCCGCAGCACGCAGAAAAAAATCCGCCAAGCTCATATAATTGACTCCCCCGTGGGACGAAAAATCTTTTCACGGGCAGATGGGCGGGAAGTTGATCTGGATCAAGAGAAGACGATTTTGAACGGCTATCCTTTGCAAATTCAGCAGG
>CAZXGW010000282.1:0-1651 GCA_964640355.1 uncultured Enterobacteriaceae bacterium | reverse complement strand
ATAAATCGCCCTTCCTTTTCTTTCCACTTTGAACATTTAACTTTTCACTTTTCGCCGTTTGCACATTGCTGGTTGCTGGCGGGATGAAACAAACGGCGAAACCGCCGTTGGTTGGATGCGCCCGAGAATTTTTCGAAGCGGCCGTTGAATTCTTCCCTGAACTGCATTTCCTGTTTGACGGTCGATGCGATCAGCCGGTCAACGGCGATCCTGGTCCGACCGCTCACCTTTTTCCCCGGCGCCTTGGCCTTGCCGAACGACGACAGCAGCGCCCTCTGGACGTGCATGTCAACGATGCCCCCGAGGTTATTCTGGAGTTTCCGCAATGCCCTGATGACCTTGTCGAGGTCATCCCCGGCGTAGAGCGATCGGAAGGTTTCAATCAGGTAGCGGAGCTGCTTGCCTTTCTTGCGCAAGCGGTGGATGGACCTGAAATTGTAATTGGTCATGATCACGCATCCCTGGTGCATGAGCCGGCGGTAATTGCGCCATACGGCGCGGCTGGCGGCTTCCGATACCGGCGCTTTTGCTCCGGCGGTGCGCGGTGCTTTCTCGCACGCCGTCTCGAGATAACTTCTCCAGTTCGTTCTGAAACGGTTGAAACGTTTCGACGCCAGCAGCCGCCGCAGCCGGGCGTGTTCCTTTCTTCTGCGTCTTTCGAGGAAGCTTCGCAGGGGCTCGAGCTCGTTTGCGTATTCCCTGCATAACTTGTTCTCTCCGGCATCGAAAGCGAGCAGGAATACATCCAGGTCACGGTGCGCGCATGTCACCGCGCTCAACCACGACAGGACGCCGCTAAACGCCGCGAGTCTCGATTCGGGAAAGACGTCCCTGACCTGTTTGATCAGCGACCGGCTGCGCCTGCCCGCCACCCTGAAATCATGCAGGAACTCGATATCGAGTTCTTCCTCGATGCCCGGGATGTTTTTTTCCATGATGTCCAGGTTGCGCAGGAGCGCCATGGCCAGCGCGCGGTGAACCGGCATGGCCGGATCGAAGGCAGGATACACCCGGGAGGAATAGTCCGCCGGGGATTTCTGCAGCGCCCCGAACACCCTGTGCGCCAGAGTTTCCCCGCAGGGTTGAAACCCGTATCTTCCTGAAAGCGCCTGGACCAGGCGATCCGCTTCGCCTGCACGACCGGGGACGGGTCGCAGGTCGAGACTGGACAAAATGTTCTGACTGCGAATTCCCGGCGTGTCCGGGTACAGGCCTTCCACCTCGAGCAGTACCGGCGTGTTGCCCGCCGCATTCCCGGTTTCATAGCGGTCGATGACCGCGTCCAGCGCGCCCAGTTCCAGCAAAGCGCGGTTCCTGATGGCCCCGGACAGGATGTCCCGCAGGCCGCCGCCGACCTCCCAGGCGTAACGGGGGACATGAGAGGCGGGTTCCTCGATAAGGGGCGCGTCATTTCCCAGCGGCCGCAGCCTGAGGACGTGCCGGCCATGCTCCCTGTCGTCCTCGAAAAGGTAGCCGGCCGTATACAGGCGCCAGTCGAAGGTATCCAGGTAACGGCGTCTGCAGATGCGGCGGCTGGTACGCCTCGCCGACAGGATAGAGCGGATAACCTCGTTTATCGCAGCAATTGAGGGGTAGTCGGGCGAACTGAGCTGAAAAAACGGCTTTTCCACAACGTCGGACGGGTTCTGAG
>CAZXGW010000281.1:0-1673 GCA_964640355.1 uncultured Enterobacteriaceae bacterium | reverse complement strand
CCACACTAGCCGGATTTTTTATAGGTGCCCATCAGCACCGCTTGTTCGATGATATGCCCTTCCATGGCCGCTTCCAGGGCAGCTTTGTCCGGCCGGGCCAGTCCTGTCAGCACGGTGTCCAGGGCGTAAAGCTTGTGAAAATAACGGTGGCGTCCGATGGGCGGGCACGGCCCGCCGTAACCTGTGCGTTTCCAGTCGTTGATGCCCTCGCCCGTTCGCGCGGGCAGGTCGCCCGAGGTGGCCCCCTCGGGCAATCCCGCCGCATCGGGCGGGATGTTATAGAGCACCCAGTGCACCCAGGTCATCTTCGGCGCCGCGGGGTCCGGCGCATCCGGATCGTCAACAATGAGGGCGAGGCTGCGGGCGTTGGCGGGCACGCCTTCCCACGCCAGCGGTGGTGCGATGTCTTCGCCTTCGCAGGTGTACCTGGCCGGTATTTCACCGCCATCGGCGAAGGCAGAGGAGGTCAATTTCAGGACCATTGTGAAAGCAGTGATTAGTGATTAGTGAATGGTGAATGGTGAATGGTAGCTCGTATTTCATTACTCATTGCTCATAACCCATCACTCAGTCCTTATTCTTTTATTCACAGCCTCTCAAGAATCTCAAACTCATCCGTCGCGCCGCGCCGCCCAATCTGCAGCGACAGCTCCCGCCAGCGCCGGTCCTTGATGTAATTGTGCAGCGCCTCCGATTCTTTCTCCAGTTCGTCCATGCGCGCCTTGACGATATCGCCGATGCTGACGACGCCGACGAGCCGGTCGTCGTCAATCACCGGGAGGTGCCGGATGCGGAGGTTGGTCATCTGCGTCATCAGCGTCTTCAGGTCGTCATCCGGCTTACAGGTAATGACCTTGCGGGTCATGATCTCGGCAACCGGTTTATCCATGATTTCATCCCCGTGCTTCGCGATGGCATTCACGATGTCTCTTTCGGAAAGAACGCCCACGATTTTCCCGTCCGCGTCCACGACCATCAGGCAGCCGATCTTGTTTTCCGCGCGGAACCTGTTTGCCTCGCGGGTGGATATCTCCGGCCTGATGGTGACGGTATCGGTGCCTTTCTTCTTGATAATGGTGGCGGCGGTGACGTGAAATCCCCATACCTCGTCATAGATTTTTCCGACCAGGTTATTCATGAGGGGTGTGGTATAGAGTTTCAGGATGGGCAGGATCAAATACTTGTCCAGCAGGATGCCGAACGGTCCGAATTTCGGCGTATATTTGTATTTCAGGGTGATCACGATATTCTGCTGTCTTTCCTCCATGCGGCATGAGTGCTCCATTCTCGTGACCGGGAGGGGATAGTCCCCGCCGGTCACCAGCATCGTGTAGCCGCTGTTTTCCTTCCAGTCGATGCACTTTTCTTCCCAGACCTTTCCGCTTTTATGGTGCAGGCGCTGGACGAGGCCGAGCTTTTCACCTGATATCGTTTCGACCTTGACGATGTCCGGCGCGATTTCCGTGAAATGCTGGGGATTGCTGATGACGCGCCAGACCACGTTGGCGTGCGCCTTGATTGATCGCTGCATCTCGAAAACGGGCATTCTCTGGATCCTCGTGGTGTACTCCCTGCGTTCCTGATCCGGATCAGGACGGCGCCCGGCAGAACGTTGTGTTCGTTATGACCCTCATAGTGTAGCAATATCGGGTCCACATATTCAGCCGCCTGTG
>CAZXGW010000280.1:0-1679 GCA_964640355.1 uncultured Enterobacteriaceae bacterium | reverse complement strand
GGCACAAAGGCGACAGGGATGATGGTTTGTTGCGTTACGCTGCCATCTTCCTTTTTTACGACCAGCACCAGGTCCTGCGTCATCGAGCCGGTTTCGAGCGGGATGACCATGCGGCCGCCCGCCTTGAGCTGGTCGATCAGCGGAGGCGGTATTTTGACGGCCGCGGCGGTGACGAGTATGCCGTCGTAAGGGGCATGCTCCGGCCAGCCGGAATAGCCGTCGGCGTGCCGGACGGTGATATTGACATAGCCGAGGTTCTTCAGCCGCAGATCGGCCTGCTCGGCCAGTTCCCCGATGATCTCGATGCTATACACCTGTTTTGCAATTTCGGCGAGCACCGCCGTCTGGTAACCGCAGCCTGTTCCGATCTCGAGGACGACGGCGTCCCTGCCTTCCAGGTCGAGCAGGTCGGTCATCAGGGCGACGATGTACGGCTGTGAGATCGTCTGGTTGTGCCCGATGGGAAGGGGACTGTTGACGTAGGCGTGCTGTCTCATCGATTCCGGGACAAATTCATGCCGCGGCACCCTGGCAAGGGCGGCCATGACCTGGCTGCCGAACCTCGAACGTCCCGTGTAACACTCCGTGAGCCTGGCCTCGGCCTCGATATCGGCCAGCATGTTTTCCCTGCCGGGATGGATCCTGGTTTTCTGCATGCGTGCTGTTTGCGTTGTGCCGACACCCCGTACCGTACCTGGCTGCGATCAGTTCGCCCCCTTGTCTGGCGGGCCTGCCACGGGCGGCGCCCCGGCAATTTGCGGGCGTGCCGGTCAGGCCCTCGAGCGCAGCTTGTGTTCGCTTATCTGCTCGCGGAATATCAGCGAGACGACGTTGCCCATCTCTTCATAAATGATTTTAAGCAGGTCATCAATAGTCAATATTCCGACCAGCAGGCCGAGGGAATCCGTTACCGGGATTCGCCGCACCCCCTTGGCGCGCATCATTTCAATCGTGTCGAACAGGTCATCGTCTTCCCTGGCGATGAGCGGCGACCGTGTCATGACATCTTCCACGGTAACCGTGTCCAGCGGAACCTCCTCCGCAAGGACCTCGATGACGATGTCCCGGTCCGTGATGATGCCGATGGGCCTCGGCCCGTCCTCGTCCCGGGTAACCACCACGAGGCAGCCCACGTGATGCTGGCGCATGAGCTTCGCCGCCTCGAGTATGCCCATGTCCTTTGCCGCTGATATTACGTTGCGGATGCAAACTTTGCCTGTGTTCATTGAAATACCTCCGGCCATTCGTAACCTGCCGTTGTCGTTCTGCCACCAGAACTGTTCGCAATTATCCCCCGGAAATTCCCGTTTTTATTGATCTGGATCAGGTTGTGGTGTCAGCGGCTGAATAAAATACGGCGAGGTTCATCCCGTCCAGTTACGGAATCCCGTGGCTCCCGGGAACTCACTGTTTTTATGACGATACCGGATTGTCGGGCAAATCGGCTTGGCAGGCAACCGGTTGCCAGCAAACCAAAGCCGGTCAGGAGGGTATGTCATGTCGAACATGCTGAAGGTCATCGAGGTTCTCGCGGAATCGGAAAAGAGCTGGGAGGATGCGGCGAGGAACGCGGTCAGCCAGGCCGCCGCGACGGTACGGAACATCAAGTCGATTTACATTGAAAACTTCGAAGCGGCGGTCAGTGACGGAAAAATCAGCAGCTTCAGGATTAACGCCAA
>CAZXGW010000279.1:0-1733 GCA_964640355.1 uncultured Enterobacteriaceae bacterium | reverse complement strand
TGGCTTGTTATCGGCGTTGTACTGGCCTGTTTTGGCTGCTTCATCTTCACGCGAGTGGCCCCAGAATTGATCCTGTTCGGTGGTTTGATCCTGCTGCTCCTTGCTGGCGTCGTCACCCCCGCCGAGGCGCTAAGCGGCTTTGCCAACGAGGGCCTCATTACGGTTGCCTTGTTGTACGTAATCGTGGCCGGCATCCGGGAGACGGGCGGCATCGATTTTCTCATCAATCACATCCTCGGCCGGCCGCGCGGGCTGCGCAGCGCCCTCGCCCGACTGCTGTTGCCCGCGACCGCGATGAGTGCCTTTCTCAACAACACCCCGATTGTAGCTACGTTCCTGCCGGCCGTGCTGACCTGGGCCCGGCGCCTGCAGATATCGCCATCGAAATTGCTTATCCCCTTGAGTTATGGTGCCATCGTGGGCGGTACCATCACGCTAATCGGAACGAGTACCAATCTCGTCGTAAACGGGCTGCTTCTCAGCAAGGGCGATCCCGGGCTGGCGCTGTTCGACATTGCCTGGGTGGGTCTTCCCTGTGCGGTGATGGGCATCCTTTACCTGATTCTCTGCGCTCCGAAATGGCTGCCGGCCCGCCTGCCGGCCAGCGTCATGTTTGACAACCCCAAGGAGTACACGGTGGAGATGCTGGTGGAAGACGGCAGTCCGCTCGTGGGAAAGTCTATCGAGCAGGCCGGTCTGCGGCATCTCCACGGTCTTTACCTGGTGGAGATCGAACGCGATGAAGTGGTGCTGGCCGCGGTGGGTCCCTATGAGCGCCTGCAGGCCGGAGACCGCCTGGTCTTCGCCGGCGTAGTTGACGCGGTGGTGGAACTTCAGCGGTTCAAGGGCCTGCGGCCGTGTGCTGATCACGTCTTCAGCCTGGACGATCGGAAACACCGGGAGCGCGTGCTGGTCGAGGCTGTCGTTTCACCGCGCTGCGCGCTGATCGGCAAGACCATCCGTGAGGGAAGGTTCCGCATGGCCTACGGCGGGTCGGTGATCGCGGTGACCCGCCACAGCAACCGGATCGCGGGAAAAATCGGCGATATCCGGCTGCAGCCCGGCGATACCCTGTTACTGGACGTGCGGCCGCCCTTCCTGGAACGGCACCGCAATTCCAGTGATTTCCTGCTCATCAGTCCCGTCTCGGACTACATCCCGGTGCGGCACGAACGGGCCTGGGTCGCCTGGTGCATTCTGGGAGGCGTGGTGCTTACGGCCGCGACCGGTTTGCTCAGCATGCTCGAAGCGGTCATGCTGGGGGCGGCGCTCATGCTGCTTGCCGGCTGCTGCTCGGTGGGCAGCGCGCGCAAGAGTATCGATGCGCCGATCCTGTTGGCCATAGCTGCCGCGTTCGGACTCGGCAAGGCCCTGGAGGTCACCGGAGCGGCGGCGCACGTCGCGGGAAATTTCCTGCTGCTTGTGAATGGCCATCCCTGGCTGGTCCTCGCCGGCGTTTACGTGCTGACTTCCCTGCTGACCGAGATCATTACCAACAATTCGGTCGCCGTGCTCATGTTTCCAATCGTCATGGCACTGGCTGATCAACTCGGCGTGAACCACCTGCCGTTTATAATCGCGCTGATGATGGCGGCGTCCGCGAGCTTCGCGACGCCCATCGGCTATCAGACCAATCTCATGATCTATGGACCCGGCGGTTACCGCTTTACGGATTTTCTCGCCTTCGGGATCCCGATGAATGTCCTGGTGGGCGTCACCGCCATACTGATCAT
>CAZXGW010000278.1:0-1740 GCA_964640355.1 uncultured Enterobacteriaceae bacterium | reverse complement strand
TATCTCCTCCTGCGCCAGGAATGATTCGGTCGCCACGCCGGAAAATATGGCCGGTCCGACAAAGCAGCCTTCACCGGATTCATCGCATGCGATCTCAAGCGCCGTTTCGTGCGTTTGTCTGGCCTTGTCGATTACGGCCAGCAATCGTTTCTGCGCCGACCGGGAGATGACCGGTCCGATCCGGACGGAGGGATCTTCCGGCGCGCCGATCTTCAGGCTTCTTGTCGCCTCCACGAGACGTTGCAGGAAGCGTTCATGGTGCCGGCCGGCCACGATCACGCGGGAGGCGGCGCTGCATTTCTGTCCCTGGTAACCGAAGGCGGATTTAACGACGCCGGGAACGGCATCATCCAGGTCCGCATCGCTGTCGATGATGATGGCGTTTTTTCCGCCCATCTCCGCGACCACGTGCTTGAAATGCGGCTGTCCTTCGGCCAGCTCGGACGCCTTCCTCACAATCGCGCTTCCCACCTCGAGCGATCCGGTGAAGGCGATGCAATGTATCTCCCTGTGCCGCACCAGGTAATCGCCGAGGGTGGCGCCTTCGCCCGGCAGGAACTGCACGACCCCGGCGGGCAGTTCAATATCGCGCAGGAGGCTGACAAATTCCGCCGCGATGACGGGCGTCTCCGAGGAGGGTTTGAGGATCACCGTGTTACCGGTGACGATGGCCGCCGACAGCATGCCGGTCAGGATCGCCAGCGGGAAATTCCACGGGGGAATGACGGCGCACACGCCGCGCGGGCGGTAACACCAGACGTTGGTTTCACCGGGGACATGCTTGCCGTTACTTTCACCCAGCCGCAGCGCCTGCCGGGCATAGTATTCGAGAAAATCGATCGCCTCGGTGACATTGGCGTCCGCTTCCTGCCAGGTCTTGCCCGCCTCGAGGATTTCCAGCGCCGCGAACTGATCCCGCCGTTCATCGAGGGCCTTCGCCGCTTTAAATAAATAATCCGCCCGATCTTTGCTCGTTAACTTCGACCATGAGTTGAATGCCTTGCCCGCCCCCCTGATCGCCGCCTCGGCATGCGTGGTATCCGCGCGGCACACCCTGCCGATGACCTCGCCGGTCCTCGCGGGATTCACGGACACAAGATATTCGCCACTGTCAACGTCACGCCCGTCGATCACCAGGGGGTAATGCCTGCCGAGCGAACGGCGGGCGGCCGTGATGGCATCCTGAAATTGCCGTTTCTCCTCCGTGCAAGTAAAACGATGCAAAGGTGTATTGCGGAATTCCCCCCGCTCACCGGGCTGTTCCACCCGTGCCGCCGCGGCACCCGGCGGCCGCAGCAGCGACTCAAGTGGTTCTTTCCACGGCGTTGACATCCTGTGAAACGACTGGCTGGAAGAATTTTCCAGGAGCCGGCGCGTGAGGTACGCCATGCCGGGGATCAATTCCCCGAACGGCAGGTAGAGGCGCAGGCGCCGGCCCTGTTGATGCAAAGCCTCCTCGAGCGCCGGCGCCATGCCGTAGAGCATCTGGAATTCAAAATCAGCGGGTGAAAGGCCGTGTAATTCCGCCTGTGTCACGGCGACTGCCAGGCTGCGGATATTGTGCGTCCCGATGGCCGCGTTGATCACAGGGTAGTTTTCAAACAACAATGCGATGCAGCGTTCATAGCAGGCGTCGGTCTCCTCCTTGGCCGTCCAGACGGGGACAGGCCAGCCCTGCTGCCTGGCGATGATGGTTTCATAATCCCAGTAGGCGCCGCGCACCAGGCGCACGGTGACGGG
>CAZXGW010000277.1:0-1750 GCA_964640355.1 uncultured Enterobacteriaceae bacterium | reverse complement strand
ACAGGACGCACGTCAGGTCAGTGTTGAACGCGCAGGGTGTCCGCCGCGATCACTACCGGCTCTACATCGCCCCATCCAACGACAGCTGGGCGCGCGATCACGGGCCGATTGCCGTGCTCCGGAACGGCAAACCGCGGCTGCTCGATTTCACGTTCAACGGCTGGGGACAAAAATATCCCGCCGAACTCGACAACCGGATCACCTCGATCCTGCGTGAGGCGAAGGCATTCGGCGAGACGCCGCTTGAGAGGGTGGAGTTCGTCCTCGAAGGCGGAAGCATCGAAACCGACGGGACGGGCACGGTGATCACCACGGCCTCCTGCCTGCTATCGCCGCGGCGCAACCCCGGGCTGGTTAAACGGCAGGTCGAGGCAACGCTTGCCCGCCATCTCGGCACAACGCGGGTCTTGTGGCTCGAACACGGTCAACTGGCCGGCGATGACACGGACGGGCATATCGATACCCTGGTGCGCTTCGTAAATGCCGATACGCTCGTCCACGTGGCGTGCCGTGATCCCCGTAACCCCAATTACGAACCGCTCGGCCGCATGGCGGATGAACTGCGCGCCCTGGTGACGCGGGACGGCAAACCCTATCGCCTCATTCCCCTGCCCACACCGGTGATCATCGCCGATGACGGTCATTATCTGCCCGCGAGCTATGCCAACTTCCTCATCATCGACGGTGCGGTGCTTGTACCCGTCTACGGTGTGCCGGAAGACGGCAAGGCACTGGCAATATTCAATGAATGCTTCGTTGATCGTAAGATCATCGGCATCAACTGCAGGCCGCTGCTGGAGCAACACGGCAGCCTGCATTGCATCACCATGCATTTCCCCCCGGGGGTCATCACATGAACAAAAATGTCAGGGTCGCCGTCGTGCAGCATGGCTGCGCTGCCGCGCGTGAAGATAACCTGGAACGATCCATGAGCGGGATCCGTCAGGCCGCCAAACTCGGTGCGGACATCGTGCTGCTGCCGGAACTCCATGCCCTGCCCTATTTCTGCAAGAGCGAAGACCCGCGCCATTTCGATCTGGCGGAACCGGTACCCGGACCGACCACCGATACCCTCGCTACGCTGGCCCGTGAACTGAAACTGTTGATCGTGGCCTCTGTCTTTGAGAAACGCGCCATCGGGGTGTTCCACAACACGGCGGTCGTGATCGAGCGTGACGGCAGCATCGCCGGGATCTATCGCAAGATGCACATTCCCGACGATCCGGGGTATTACGAAAAATTCTATTTCACGCCGGGCGACCAGGGCTTCGTCCCGATAGACACGTCCGCCGGCAAGCTGGGCGTCATGGTCTGCTGGGACCAGTGGTTTCCCGAGGCGGCCCGCCTCATGGCGCTCGCGGGCGCGGAGATCCTGTGCTACCCCAGCGCCATCGGCTGGGACCCCGCCGACCCTGAAGATGAAAAGGTCAGGCAGCGGAACGCCTGGATGACGATCCAGAAGGCGCATGCCATCGCCAATCACCTGCCGGTCGCCGTCAGCAATCGCTGCGGACATGAAGATGATCCCTCGGGGAAATTGAACGGCGCGGATTTCTGGGGATCGAGTTTCATCGCCGGCCCCCAGGGGGAAATCCTCGCCAAGGCCCCGATCGATACAGACGCCGTGATCATCGCGACCATCGACAGCACGCGGACCGACACCCTGCGCCGGATCTGGCCGTATTTCCGCGACCGGCGTATTGATGCTTACGATGACATTGTCAAGAGAAATATTGATTAGAGCTATAAG
>CAZXGW010000276.1:0-1767 GCA_964640355.1 uncultured Enterobacteriaceae bacterium | reverse complement strand
GTGCTTATGCTGATCAGCTTCCTCACACGCACTAAAGTAAAGCATACCCTTTTGATGGCTGATTTAAAATCTGGAAATAATCGGCAGTGAAACGGTTTTATTGCTCTGCAATAACGGAAATATACGGGGAAATACCCTAGTTAACATAGGGTTAATTAATATATTTCAGAAGGTTACTTATGGGCTGGAAGGCCTGGGTTCCTAGGTTATTTTTTCCATGCCCCCTGATTTCGTATAAACGGGAAAGTGCATGATATTGTCGCCGCTTTCCGTGACCGGCGTCCTCTGGGGA
This sequence comes from uncultured Enterobacteriaceae bacterium, assembly GCA_964640355.1. GTDB lineage: Bacteria > Pseudomonadota > Gammaproteobacteria > Eutrophobiales > Eutrophobiaceae > CAZXGW01. Next base: position 1,475 of record CAZXGW010000276.1, on the reverse strand, counting down.
GGGTAATAGACCCCGGGGATTCAATGGAAATACAGGCGCCCGCCCGGGCCGAGCGGCCATCCCAGCGCCACCCAGATCAGCAGCAGGCCGCTCCAGACCACGGCAAATACAATGGTATACGGCAGCATCATGGCCACGAGTGTGCCCAGCCCCGAGCCCTTCAGGTATTTCTGCACCTGCGCCAGGATGATGATCATGTAGGGATTGAACGGGGTAATCACGTTGCTCACGGAATCGCCCACGCGGTAAGCGGCCTGGGTCAGCTCCGGACTGAATCCCACTTGCATGAACATCGGCACGAACACGGGGGCGAGAAACGCGTACTTTGCCGAGGCTGAGCCGATAAACAGGTTGGCGATCGCCACCAGCACGATAAAGCTTAAAAGCAGCCACGGGGAAGCGATCTGGATGGATACCAGCGCGGCGCCGCCGGCGAAGGCCAGCATTTCGCCCAGGCCGGAATACTTGAAGGATTCGATAAACTGGGCGGCAAAAAACGCCAGCACGATATACGGACCGAGCCGGGCAATGGTGTCCCCGAGCATGCGGGCGACATCCCGGTCGTTCCGGATCGTGCCTACGCAGATACCATAGACGAGACCCGGGACAAAAAACAGCAGGCACAGCAGCGGCACGGTGACCTCGATCCACCGCGCGAAGCGGACGCCCTGCCCGTACAGGGGTGCGCCCGGCACGCTCCCGGCCAGCACGACCAGGAACAGGGCAAGGACGGCGGCCACCAGGGCAAGGCGCAACCCCCTGGCCTCTGCAGGGGTTATCCCTGCCGTGCCATCCGGTTCGATGGCGGCCTCGAGTCCGGCGCGGCCAAGGCGGGGTGCCACGTACCCGTCGCTGACCGCCCACCCGGTGAGCGTCAGTAGGAGGGTTGAGACCAGCATGAACCACCAATTGGCCGTCACCGCCACCGGGTAACCGGGGCTGACGATGGCCGCCGCGGCCTGTGTCAGGCCCGCCAGCAGTGGATCCACGGCCGTGATAAACAGGTTGGCACTGAAGCCGGCCGACACCCCTGCGAAGACCGCCGCAATGCCGGCCAGCGGCGAACGGCCGGCGGCCTGGTAAAGGGCAGCCGCAATCGGCGGCAGCACCACGTAACCCGCATCGAGGGCGATCGAAGACAGGATGCCGGCAAATACCGTTGCGGGGGTCAGCAGCGGCGCCGGGATGTGGAGGATGATGGCGCGCAGCATAGTCGGCAGGAGGCCGCTCCGCTCCGCGAGCCCGATGCCGAGCATGCCGACCAGCACGATGGCGAGCGGCGGGAACCGGATGAAGTTTTCCACCATGTGGCTCATGAACCACCAGAGGCCGTCGGAGGAAAGCAGGCTTTTCGCCTTGAGCTCGACGCCGGGCGTGCTGTGTACGGACCAGTCCAGGCTGACGGCAAGCTGGGACAGGGCCATGATCACGGCCGTCCCGATCAGAAACAGCGTGGCCGGATCAGGCAGGCGGTT
>CAZXGW010000275.1:0-1771 GCA_964640355.1 uncultured Enterobacteriaceae bacterium | reverse complement strand
GCCAGGCGGCGGTTGCACTCGCCGGGCACTTTAATAAAGTCATCGCGACAGATGCAAGCGCCGCACAGCTTGCCCATGCCGAACGTCACCTGCGCGTTGAATACCGCAATGTCGATTAAAGCCGGAAATAAAAAATACTGCTGCCGGAATAGGGCAGCAGTACACAACGGGAACAAATTAACGAGGCTTCATTTCTTGTAATCGGTCACCAGTATATCCGCGGGCGACCGATCACGCCGTCCCTGGTCATAGAGATTCACAATCTGATTACCACGAGCGGTTGATAGTACCGCGTCCTTCTGGGTTTCGTATTCCTTACGCCTGACGTTCATGAACTCCGGGTGCGACCTGTGCCCGACGCTCCAGACGGCCTCAAGACCTCTCGGCATCCAGGGATCGGAATCGGCCCTGTTCCGCCCAGCGGGCTGGGACCGCTCGTACTCCATGCGCCTGACGTTCATGAACTCTGGGTGCGACCTGTGCCCGGCGCTCCAGACGGCTTCGAGGCCGTGCGGTTCCCACGGCTCACCCCCGGCCCTGGCAGGGGGTGGCATCGTAGTCATTGAGAGGGCCAGCAGTCCCAGGACCACCGTCCCCGCGTGTTTATCATGTCGTAGTTTCATAATAATCACTCCTCATGGCAAGATGAATGAAGTTTGTGCAGAACGTGATCGACCACGTCATGGTTAACAAGACCGGGGGTCTGTACAAAAGCTTACTGCGGGGAGATGTTTTCCGGATAAAACAGCCGGCGCTGACCGCGCCTGTCTGCAACTACAACCAGACGCTGGCGGCGTGAAAGCGGCTTTCAATCGCCGCCAGTTGTTCATCTTCCCGGCCGAGGATCGCGAGCACGCCTTTCGGGCAGGGGATGAGAATTAACCGGCTGTCTTTCCGGTTTACCTCGGTCCTTTTGGCAATTTCTTCATAAGGCATGTAAAGAAGATCAACCCTACCCTTGTCGCCGGGTACGACCAGATGTGCCGCATCGTTACCGCGGATTAGACAGGGTCGGGCGGCCAAGACCGGCCCGAAATCCCGACTTAATGCCATACCCAGGGGTTGTAACACACCGTCCATGACCCCGTGATCTATGCTTGCAGCAGGAGAGCGGTGGGCGGGCGCGCTCTCAACGTAGGCCATCACGAGCGCGTCCAGATCCGGATCCTGGTAGTTCCATGAAATCACCAGGCCGATCGCCACGGCGATAAACAGTGTCGCGGCGAGTGCAAAATAGTGGCTGAAATTCCGCTTTCCGTGTTCATGCGACGGTTGCTGCCGGAGGATATTCGACACCAGGTTTTCGGGTGTATCGAACCGGATAACCGCGGCAAGCTTTTTATCGAGGGACCGGGCTTCATGAAAAAATTCCGAACAGCGTCCGCACGTGCGGACATGCTTCAGCAATTCCTGATCGATCCTGACTGGATCAGCCAGGCATTGGCGTTGGAAATCAAGACAGTTCATGGCGGAGTTGCGCTCCTTCTTCTGCAAAGACGGATTGAGGTTCGCCGGCCTCCAGCAGGCCCCGCAGTTTCCGCCTGGCCCGCGACAGGCGGGTCATTACGGCGCTTCTGCCAAGACCCAGCAGTCCGGCAATTTCATCGCAGCTGTAGCCCCACAGGACCTGCAGCAGCAGGGGTTCAAGATATTCATTCGGCAGCTTGCCCAGTGCCTTCCTCAACACCAGCGCCTCCAGCCGGGTATCGAATCCGGGTTGTGCTGTTTCCAGGCTGTCGAGGTCAACCCCTGTAAATTCAGGCTGCTGCCG
>CAZXGW010000274.1:0-1798 GCA_964640355.1 uncultured Enterobacteriaceae bacterium | reverse complement strand
CCGCCACAGGAACCGGAGCAGCCTCCAAAGGGCCTGTATGCCTTCTGCCGGCACTATACACGTGGAATAGAACCGCACCTGGTGGCGATGTCGATCCTGACGGGCTTGATCGCCATCATGGAAGTTTCGCTGTTCGCCTTCCTCGGCAAACTGGTGGACTGGCTGGCGGCCAGCGATCCCGCCACCTTCCTGGAGACGGAAGGCAGCCGCCTGCTGTGGTGGGGATTGCTGGTGGTATTCGCCCTGCCCCTGGCAGTGTTGCTGCACTCGCTGCTGGTGCACCAGACCCTGCTCGGTAATTATCCCATGACCATCCGCTGGCGGGCGCATCGGTACCTGCTCGGGCAGAGCCTGTCCTTTTACCAGAATGAATTCGCCGGGCGCATTGCCACCAAGCTGATGCAGTCTTCCCTCGCCGTGCGCGAATCAGTGATGAAGCTGCTGGACGTGTTGTTGTACGTCACGGTTTATTTCGGAGGCATTGTCGTGGTGGTGGCCGGCTCGGATTTCCGCCTGACGGCGCCGTTGCTGGTGTGGCTGGCGGTTTATCTTGCCATCCTGTATTTCTTCATACCGCGCCTGGAAAAAATTTCTTCCATGCAGGCGGACGCGCGATCGGACATGACCGGCCGCCTCGTCGATACCTATACCAACATCACCACGGTCAAGCTGTTTTCCCACTCCCGGCGTGAAGCCGGCTATGCCCGGAGCAGCATGGAGTCGTTCCTGGATACTGTGTACATGCAGATGCGGCTGGTGACGGGGTTTGTCCTGTCGGTCTGGATCGCCAATACCCTGCTGATCTTTTCCGTGGCGGGACTGTCGATCAGGTTCTGGATGCAGGGGGCGGTGACGATCGGGGCGATCGCGGCGGTGGTGGGGCTGGTGTTGCGGCTGTACGGCATGTCCCAGTGGATCATGTGGGAGGTGTCGGCGCTGTTCGAAAACATCGGGACGGTACAGGACGGCATCACAACGCTCGCCAGGCCGCACACCGTGCGGGATGCGCCTGAGGCCAGGCCCCTCGTCGTCAGATCCGGGGGGATCGTGTTTGACCGCGTCAGCTTTCACTACGGCAGGGGCGGCGGGGTCATTGACGATTTCACGCTCACCATACGGCCCGGAGAGAAGGTGGGGCTGGTCGGCCGTTCGGGCGCCGGAAAATCCACCCTCGTCAACCTGCTGTTGCGGTTTTACGATGTTGAAGACGGACGCATACTTATCGACGGCCAGGATATTGCCCATATCACGCAGGAAAGCCTGCGCGAGCAGATCGGGATGGTGACGCAGGATACGTCCCTGCTGCACCGCTCGGTGCGCGATAACATCCTGTACGGCAAGCCGAACGCGACGGAGGAGGAGATGCTGAATGCCTCCCGGCAGGCAAGGGCCCACGAGTTTATCCCGGACCTGGTCGATATCCGCGGCCGCCGCGGTTATGACGCCCATGTTGGCGAACGCGGCGTCAAGCTCTCCGGCGGCCAGCGCCAGCGCATCGCGATCGCGCGGGTGCTGCTCAAGGATGCGCCGATACTTATCCTCGATGAAGCCACGTCGGCGCTGGATTCCGAGGTCGAGGCCGCCATCCGGGAAAATCTTTACAAACTTATGCGCGGCAAAACCGTCATTGCGATCGCGCACAGGCTGTCGACCATCGCGGCGATGGACCGCCTGGTGGTCCTCGAGGAGGGGCGTATCCTCGAGGAAGGGTCGCACACGGCCCTGGTGGCCAGGCGCGGGCTTTACGCCCTGCTCTGGGCACACCAGTCCGGCGGCTTTTTGGGGAAGGATGTGGCTT
>CAZXGW010000273.1:0-1830 GCA_964640355.1 uncultured Enterobacteriaceae bacterium | reverse complement strand
ATCCGGCGCAACTACCCCGTTGTCGGCCATTTCCGGTATTTCTTCGAGAAGCTCGGTGAATTTTTCCGTCAGTATTTCTTTGCCATGGATCGCGAGGAATTGCCGTTCAACCGGGCGCAGCGATCCTGGGCGTACCGGGCGGCCAAGAACGTTGATAACACCACGGCGTTCGGCTCGACGCGGGACCTGAGGCCGCCGGGCACGGTCTTGTTCGTCAATTGCCCCTACCCGACGCTCGGCGAGGATGCGGTCGATCCGGAACCCGTCACGATCGGCCCCGCCTGCCGGCGGCCCTATACCGCGACCTCGTTTTTCAACATATCGGCGATGAGTTACGGGTCAATTTCCAGGCCGGCCGTGTTGGCCCTGTCCAACGGGGCGCGCATGGCGGGCTGCTGGATGAACACCGGCGAAGGCGGCCTGTCGCCGTATCACCTGGAAGGCGGGGCGGACATCGTGTTCCAGATGGGGACGGCGAAATACGGCGTGCGCGATCTGGCGGGCAATCTCAGCGACGACAAACTGCGGGAACTGGTCAGTCATGACCAGGTCAGGATGTTCGAGATCAAACTGAGCCAGGGGGCCAAGCCCGGCAAGGGCGGCATCCTCCCCGGCGGCAAGGTGACGGAGGAGATCGCGCGAATCCGCGGCATCCCGCCGGGCCATGATTCCATCAGCCCGAACCGGCATACGGACGTCAGCAACAATGCCGAATTGCTGGACATGATTCATCATATCCGGACGGTGACGGGCATCCCCACGGGCTTCAAGGCGGTGATCGGCGCCTACGGCTGGCTGGACAGCCTGTTTGCCGGGATCAATCAACGCGGCATCGAAAGCGCGCCTGATTTCATCACCGTGGACAGCGCGGAAGGCGGCACCGGCGCGGCGCCCATGCCCCTCATTGACGACATGGGCGTGCCGTTGCGCGAAAGCCTGCCGCTGGTGGTCGACAAGCTCAACGAGTACGGCCTGCGCGACAGGATCAAGGTCATCGCCTCGGGCAAGCTGATCACGCCGGCGGACGTGGCCTGGGCCCTGTGCGTCGGCGCGGATTTCATCAACTCCGCACGGGGCTTCATGTTCGCCCTCGGCTGCATCCAGGCGTTGCAGTGTAACAAGAACACGTGCCCGACCGGGATCACGACGCATAACCTGAAACTGCAGCGCGGTCTCGACCCCCGGGAAAAGGCGGTGCGCGTCATGTATTACGCGAAAAACATGGCGAAGGAAGTGGGCGTCATCGCGCATTCCTGCGGCGTGACCTCGCCCCGCCAGCTGCGGCGCTACCATGCGCGTATCGTGACAGCAAACGGCCTCTCGGTCGGTCTGGATGAATTATTCCCGGACGTGCCGGTCAAATCGGTAGCCTGAGCGGCGGCAATCAGGGTTCCTGGCAGCAGGGGAGGGTGATATGGCATTGGTCGTAAGGTTCATGAATTTTGCCCAGGATATCCTGGACAGGGTCAGGGCGCTGATTGAATTTGCCGGCCCCCTGCTGCTGCGCGCTTATCTCGTCCCGGTGTTCTGGGTGGCAGGCAACAACAAGTGGAATCCTTTCGATCCCGACAGCTCGCTCCAGAGCACGATAGACTGGTTCGGCAATCCGGACTGGGGCCTGGGACTGCCGTTCCCGGCGTTGAACGCCTGGCTGGCCTGGTCGGCCGAGTACTTCGGCGCGATCCTGCTCGCCCTGGGCCTGGCGACGCGCTGGATCTGCATCCCGCTGATGTTCACCATGGTCGTTGCCGCGGCAACGGTGCATATCGATCACGGCTGGCAGGCGCTCCACGATCTCAAGAGCCCGTTCGCTTCCGCCAACGCCGGCGA
>CAZXGW010000272.1:0-1841 GCA_964640355.1 uncultured Enterobacteriaceae bacterium | reverse complement strand
ATCAGGATGAGCGTGTTGCGCATCAGGATTCCGGAAAGCGCGACCAGGCCGACCAGCGCGTTGATGCCGAACGGCTGCTGGAACAGCAACAAGGTCGGAATGACGCCGATGAGGCCCAGCGGTGCGGTTGCGATGACCATTATCATCGCGGAGATCGACCGGACCTGGAAGATGATCGTGATCAGTGTAAAGGCGATCATGATAGGGAAGAGCGGCGCCAAGGCGCGATTTGCCTTGCCGGACTCCTCGATGGAACCACCTTCCTCGATTCGGTAGCCCGCTGGCAGTTGGGCGATGATCGGCTGCAGTTCCTTCCACACGGCGGTGGACACGTCCGGCGGCTGCAGGCCCTCGGCGATATCTCCGCGCACGGTGATCGTCGGCGTGCGATCGCGGCGACGCAGGATCGGGTCTTCCATGCGGATCTCCACGGTTCCGATCTGCGATAGCGGAATCCGCTGGCCGGCCGCTCCAACCAGAGTGAAATCGGCGATCCTGCTCGGATCGAGCCGCGCGTCTCCGGCAGAGCGGGCGACGACCTGCACCGAGCGGATGTCTTCGCGCATATCGGTGATCGGGATGCCGCTCAGCAGGAACTGAAGCTGTTGGGCCACGTCGCTGGACGTCAAGCCGATGCTCTGTAGCCTGTCCTGATCAAGCGCGAAGCGCAGCGTAGGCACACGCTCGCCCCAGTCGGTATTGACCGTTCTCATTCGGGGAGAAGCCTGCATCACGGCACGTACCTGCGCAGCAATGTCACGCAACTCATCGGGGTCGGGCCCCATCACACGGAAAGCCACGGGAAAGGGCGAGTACGGGCCGAATACCAGTTGGGCGACCCGCACGCGCGCCTCCGGCGCCAGGCCGTCGGCCACGGCCTGGCGCAGCCTGAGCTTGAGCGCCTCACGCGCCGCCTGGTTTTCCGTCAAGATGACGATCTTGGCGAACGAGGGATCGGGTAGCTCCGGTGCCATGGCGAGGTAGAAGCGCGGCGCCCCCTGTCCGACGTAGGCGGTTACGATTCTGGCTTCGGGTTGCTCGGCCAGCCACGCCTCAACCTTGGCGGTCGCAGCACTCGTCTGCTCGATGGACGTGCCATACGGCATTTGCACTTCAACTAGCACCTCCGGGCGATCGGAAGTCGGAAAGAACTGCTTGTTTACCACGCCCATGCCCAACACCGCGACGATGAACGCAGCAACCACACTCCCCGCAACCAGCCATTTGCGGCGAATGACAAGACCAAGAAATCGGCGGAAGCGGTTGTAGCGCGGCGTATCGTAGATCGCCTCGTGCCCGCCCGCGCGCTTCTCGATGTTCGGCAACAGCTTCACTCCCATGTAGGGCGTGAACACGACCGCAACGATCCACGATGCGATCAGCGCGATACCGACGATCCAGAACATGTTACTGGTATACTCGCCGGCGGTCGATCTGGCGAAGCCGTTTGGCATGAAGCCGATTGCGGTCACCAGGGTTCCGGCGAGCATGGGTGCGGCGGTATGGCTCCACGCATAGGCCGCTGCGCGGATGCGGTCGTAGCCCTCCTCCATCTTCACAACCATCATCTCGATGGCGATGATCGCATCGTCGACCAGGAGTCCCAGCGCCAGTATCAACGAACCGAGCGTAATGCGGTCGAAGTCCTTGCCGGTAGCGGCCATGACGATAAATACCGCAGCCAGGGTGAGGGGAACCGCCGCCGCGACGACGATGCCGACGCGCCATCCCATGCTGAGGAAGCTTACGAGCATCACTACGCCGAGGGCGAAGAAGAACTTGACCATGAACTCGTCGACGGCCGTCCGAATGTTGACCGACTGGTCCGTGACCTTGGACAG
>CAZXGW010000271.1:0-1842 GCA_964640355.1 uncultured Enterobacteriaceae bacterium | reverse complement strand
AACCGCCTGCCTGATCCGGCCACGCTGTTTCTGATCGGGACGGCCGTGATCATGGTCCTGTCCCAGCTTGCCGTCAGCCTGGACTGGGCCGTGCACGGTGCGCCCGGGGTCGAGCTCAAGGCGAAAAGCCTGCTTTCCTCCGAGGGCCTCTGGTGGTTCATGAGCCACATGGTGGAGAACTTCATCCGGTTCCCGCCACTCGCCATCGTGCTGGTCGGGATGCTCGGCATCGGGCTCGCGGAGCGGAGTGGCCTCCTGCCGGCGCTGCTGCGCGCCATCATCCTCCACACCCCGGCGCCGCTGCTGACCCCCGCGACGCTATTTGCCGGAATCCTGTCCTCGATTGCCCTCGACGCGGGTTACGTGGTACTGCCGCCGATTGCGGCTGCCCTTTACCAGGCCGCCGGCCGTTCGCCGCTGGCCGGCATTGCGGCGGTCTTCGCAGGGGTGTCGGCCGGCTTCAGTGCCAACCTGTTTATCACGGCCGTGGATCCACTGCTGGCGGGCCTGACACAGGCCGCGGCGGCCATCGTCAGCCCCGGCTACCCGGTGGCGGTGACGGCCAACTGGTGGTTCATGCTGGTCTCCACGATACTTCTGACACTTGTCGGATGGGCGGTCAGCGATGGGTACGTGGCGCCTCGCCTTGGCAATACTGGACTCGAGGCCGCCGGCAAACCGGATGGCGCGGCCGGGATAACCCCTGCGGAGGCCAGGGGGTTGCGCCTTGCCCTGGTGGCCGCCGGTCTTGCCCTGTTCCTGGTCGTGCTGGCCGGGAGTGTGCCGGGCGCACCCCTGCACGGGCAGGGCGTCCGGTTCACGCGGTGGATCGAGGTCACCGTGCCGCTGCTGTGCCTGCTGTTTTTTGTCCCGGGTCTCGTCTATGGTATCTGCGTAGGCACGATCCGGAACGACCGGGATGTCGCCCGCATGCTCGGGGACACCATTGCCCGGCTCGGTCCGTATATCGTGCTGGCGTTTTTTGCCGCCCAGTTTATCGAATCCTTCAAGTATTCCGGCCTGGGCGAAATGCTGGCCTTCGCCGGCGGCGCCGCGCTGGTATCCATCCAGATCGCTTCCCCGTGGCTGCTTTTAAGCTTTATCGTGCTGGTGGCGATCGCCAACCTGTTTATCGGCTCAGCCTCGGCAAAGTACGCGTTTCTCGCCCCCGTGTTCGTGCCGATGTTCATGCAAGTGGGATTCAGTCCGGAGCTGACCCAGGCCGCTTACCGCGTGGGCGATTCCGTGAGCAACGTGATTACCCCGTTCAATCCCTACATGATCATCATCCTGGCGCAGGTGCAGAAATACCTGAAGGGCTCGGGGCTGGGCACACTCGTGGCCATGATGCTGCCGTATACCATTGTATTTGCCGTGGTCTGGAGCGGCCTGCTGCTGATCTGGGTGGCGCTGGGATGGCCGCTCGGCCCGGGCGGGCGTCTTTTTATCGACTGACCCTGGCCCCCGGGCCACGGCATCGGCGCCTTTCGGCTTGAAACGGCGATGCACTCGGTTATCCGGATCGCTGAAGTCAACAAAGAGGGTGTCACCAAGGTCACCCCGGTTTCCGAAAGCGCCGGGAACATCATGCCCTTTTCCATACATACGAAGTCTGACGACATGGAAAAAAATAATCCCGGGAGCGATGCCCTCTCCGTCCGTAAACATCCTCCTGAAATATATCCATTAATTCCATGTAAACAGTAGGCATTTCCCTGCACAATCCCGTTATTGCAGGGCAATAAAACTGTTTGCCCGCCGTTTCCCCGCCAATTTCAAATTGTCCCTCAAAAGGGTATGCTTTACTTTAGTGCGTGTGAGGAAGCTGATCAGCATAAGCAC
>CAZXGW010000270.1:0-1850 GCA_964640355.1 uncultured Enterobacteriaceae bacterium | reverse complement strand
TCCAGGGCGCTTTCAATCTGCCGGCCGGCCATCGGGCAATCACTGGCGTAATGATCGTATTCCCCCTTCCTGATACGGTTCGCCACGGGGCGGCAGATCTTCATGGAAACAGCGTGGCATTCGCTCTTGACGGCGTAGGTACCGTCATGGCCGGAACAGCGTTCCATGATCTCGATAGTGGTATCGGGAACGAGTGCCAGGATGTCCCTGGTCTTCAGTCCGATATTCTGGACCCGCTGGTGGCAGGGGGCATGATAGGCGATCCGGCCGAGCGCATGCCTGAAGCCGGTCTTCAACTTGCCCGCCCTGTGCCTCAAGGCCATGTATTCAAAAGGATCAAACACGGCGTCGCGGACGGCCTGCACCTCCTTGTCATCCGGAAACATCAGCGGGATTTCCTGCTTGAACATCAACACGCAGGATGGCACCGGGGCGACGATGTCCCAGCCGTCTTCCACGAACTTCGAAAGTTGCGGGATATTGAACGCCTTGGCCTGCTCAACCGCCTCGAGATCACCCAATTCGAGGCTGGGCATGCCGCAGCAGCGTTCCCTGTCCACGAGCGTGACGGGGATGTCGTTATGCTCGAACACGGCCATGAGATCCTCCACGCTGTCCGGCATGTGCCGGTTGCCGTAGCAGGTCACGAACAGGGCTACCCGGCCGCGGGTATGCTCCGTGGGGATCGCGGTCGGCCCTTCCCCGGTCTTTCCCGCGAACCGCTTGCGCAGCGTGTCGCTGTGAAATTCCGGCAGGCTGGCCTGGGGATGGATCCCGGCGGATTTGTCAAGGACCCACCGCGCCATAGCATTGCGATTGACGGCATTGACGCCCTGGGCGACAACCGGTATGCCGGCAATACTCCCGACGACGTCGGTGGCGGCCAGCATGCGATCCCTGAGTCTGGTCCGGCCGGTTTTGTACCTGAGGGCCTTCGCCCGCAACATGAGATGGGGAAAATCGACATTCCATTCATGCGGAGGAACATACGGGCACTTGGTCATGTAGCAGAGATCACAGAGATAGCAGTGATCGACGACCTTCCAGTAATCTTCCCTGGCCACGCCATCCACCTCCAGGGTGGCCGAAACGTCCACCAGATCGAACAGGGTGGGGAAGGCATTACACAGGCTGACACACCGCCGGCACCCATGGCAGATATTGAAAATACGCGCCATTTCCCGGTACAGGGGTTCCTCCTGGTAGTACTCGGGGTCCTGCCAGGGGATGGGGTGGCGGATCGGGGCTTCGAGGCTCCCTTCCCTTTTACCGGTTTTGGGCTTGGCCATACGACAGGGGCCCTGCGGAGATCATGGCTGCAAAAACAGAACCGGGCAGCCGCCCGGTTCCGCCTACGTCAGTCTGGACGGCGCTCAGGCGTCGAGGCCGTCGAGGGCCTTCTGGAACCGGTTGGCGTGGGAACGCTCCGCCTTGGCCAGCGTCTCGAACCAGTCCGCGATCTCTTCAAAGCCTTCCTCGCGCGCGGTCTTGGCCATGCCGGGGTACATATCGGTGTATTCATAGGTCTCGCCCGCGATCGCAGATTTCAGGTTATCCGCCGTCGGGCCGATCGGCTCACCGGTAACCGGGTCCCCGACCCCTTCCAGGTATTCGAGATGGCCATGGGCATGGCCCGTCTCGCCTTCCGCCGTCGAACGGAAAACCGCGGAGACATCGTTGTAACCCTCGACGTCAGCCTTCTGGGCAAAATACAGGTATCGCCGGTTGGCCTGGGATTCACCGGCAAACGCCTCTTTGAGATTCTGTTCGGTTTTGCTGCCTTTCAACGCCATGGAACTGTACCTCCGCCTCGTTTTTGCTTGATGTTTAAACTTTAGACGTTGTCTAAA
>CAZXGW010000269.1:0-1859 GCA_964640355.1 uncultured Enterobacteriaceae bacterium | reverse complement strand
CTTTTAACTTTTCACTTTCCACTATTCTGATGGCGAAGCCAATCGGAATACTGGGGGGCACCTTCGATCCGGTACATCACGGCCACCTGCGACTGGCGATCGAATGCCTCGAGCGGCTCAAGCTCGGAGAAGTCAGGCTGATCCCGCTGTACACCCCGCCCCACCGCGCAGCGCCCCATGCCGCACCGGAGCAGCGGCTGGCCATGCTGCGAATGGCCGTCCGTGACATGCCCGGCCTTACGGTTGACGACAGCGAACTCTCACGCGGCGATGTTTCCTATACCATCGATACCGTGGCCGCCCTCAGGGAGCGCATCGGCGAGGCGCCGGCCTGCCTGCTGATGGGGCGGGACGCGTTCATGACCCTGAACACCTGGCGGCGCTGGGAATCGCTGCTGGATTACGTGCACATCGTGATCGCCGACCGGGTCAACGGGGAGAGCCATCACGTGGTTCCGGAACTGAACGACATGCTCGATGCTTTCAGCGTCAGTGACGCCGCCGTCCTGCACCGGCTGCCCGCCGGAAAAATCTTCCGGGTCCTGATGCCCATGCTCGACATCTCGGCGACGCAGATACGGAACATCATCCGCGCCGGAATGAGCGCGAAGTGCCTGCTGCCGGACGCCGTCGTGGAATTCATCAACGCAAACGGGTTATACCGGGACGGCGGCGAATGACGCCCGACAGGCTGAGCAAGATCGTCCTCGCCGCGCTCGAAGATCTGAAGGCCGTCGATATCCGGATACTCGACGTAAAACGCCTCACGTCCATCACCGACATCATGATCGTTGCCAGCGGCGCTTCGGATCGCCACGTGCGATCGATTGCGGACAAGATCATCGAGGCGGTGAAGGCGAGAAAAGTCCGTCCGCTCGGCGTGGAAGGACAGCTCCAGGGCGACTGGATACTCATCGACCTCGGCGACATCATCATCCACGTCATGCGGCCGGCGACCAGGGAATATTACCAGCTCGAAAAACTCTGGTCGGTGAAAGCCCGGCGGGTCTCGTCAACTTTATAAAATCTTTCTCAAGATTAAATCCCCCTCCCCCATCCGTGATCTACCTCGCGTCACGATCACCGCGCCGGCAGAAACTGCTGAAACAGATCGGCGTCGAGTTCGGGATCGTCGATGTCGAGAACGACGAACATTGGGACAGCAGGGAAGCGGCGCTATTTAAGGGGTCAGACCCCTTTTTAATATTCTCTGACGACGCGGAAACCAAGGAAGAAATTCTGGCGGTCGTCCGGGTTGTTCCATGCCCGGTGGGCGGACCGTATGCTGTTCGGCAAACCGCCCCAACTGCCGCCGCGCCTGACACGGCGGCTGCAATCGCCGCTTACCCAGGCGCTGCCATCAACCGGGGCGCCGCGGAAATTCTTGTTCCAGCAATCCTGCGTCCACTCCCAGACATTGCCAAGCATGTCATGCAGGCCGAAGGGGTTCGCGGGAAATGAACCCGCCGGCGCGGTGTTGATCCATTGATCCGGACCGTCCGCCTGGCCGCCGCAGCATTCATCCGCGCCGTAATTGGCATACTCGCGGCTGGCCGCATCGCCCCACCAGTACGCCGCCGTGGTACCGCCGCGCGCGGCATATTCCCATTCGGCCTCGCTGGGCAGGCGATAGCGCTGGCCGGTGGCGGCGCTCAGCCACTCCGCGTAGGCCACGGCGTCCTGCCAGGAGACGTTGACCACGGGACGGTGTTCCCGGCCCCAGCCCACGTCGTCCGGCGAATCACGGCCGGTCATAGCCCGGACAAACCGGTCGTACTCGGCGAAGGTCACTTCATATTTTCCAATGGCGAAGGGTTTGGCAATCGTAACCGCACGCGGCGGTCCCTCGTTGTCGAGAC
>CAZXGW010000268.1:0-1868 GCA_964640355.1 uncultured Enterobacteriaceae bacterium | reverse complement strand
CCGTACGTCAGGAAATCCCGTATCGGCAGGGTCCAGCCTTTGGGCACGCCTTTCAGGGTCGGGTCGTGGGTCAGGGACAGGTGCGTTTTCACCATCATCGTCGCGTAGTCCCTGAATTTCGGATCGCTTTCGAACCTTTCCGCCTTGGCCTTTGCCTGGGGCGTATAACTGACGCCATCGGCCCCGTAGACCTCTTTCGCTATGCGCTCGACGCGCTTGCGCAGCGGTGTGTCCAGGTCATAGAGGAACCTGAAATCCACCTTTTCGTTGCAGGCGTCGAGTATGACGTCCGCCAGTTCCAGCGCGCCATCACCGCCTTTCAGCCAGTGTTCGGAAACGGCAACGCGCGCCCCCGCCTCTTCACACATCTTCCTGGCGAGATCGACTTCGGACTTCGTATCGGTGTGGAATGAATTTATGCATACGACCGGATTGATGCCCGCCTTCTTCACGGTATTGATGTGATGCACCAGGTTGGACATGCCATCTTCCAGCCAGGGCAGGTTTTCCTCGAAGTATTCCTTGGGTATCGGACGGCCGGGCGCCACGGCCGGCGCCCCGGCCTTTACGCCATGATGTTTCAGGGCGCGGATCGTGACGGTGATTACCGAGACGTTAGGCACGTTTCCGGAATACCGGCACTTGACGTTCCAGAATTTCTCGAAGCCGATGTCGGCGCCGAAGCCGGATTCCGTAACGTGATAATCGGCGAGTTTCAGGGCGATCTTGTCCGCGACGATGGAGGACTGGCCGACGGCGATGTTGGCGAACGGGCCGGCGTGGACAAAGCAGGGCTGCCCTTCGATTGACTGCAGCATGTTGGGATTGATCGCGTCTTTCATCCACGCCGTCATGGCGCCGGCCACTTCCAGGTCCTCCGTCGTCACGGGGTCCCCCTTCTTGTCGTAGGCAACGATGATTTCACCGATGCGCTTTCTGAAATCGGCCAGGTCGCTGAAAATGGCCAGGATGGCCATGACCTCGGAGGAGACCGCGATGGCGAACCGGGAAGACATCATGAAGCCGTCCATCTTGCCGCCGATGCCGATGATGATGTTGCGCAGCGCCTGGGCGCAGAAATCGATGATCCATCCCATTTCCACGTTATTCGGATCGATATCGAGCCGCCTGAGGTTGCGCTCGGCGAGCTTCGCATCGTCGTAGTTGAATTCATGCTGCATCCTCGAAGTCAGGGCGACCATTGCCAGGTTGTGTGCGTTCATGATGGCGTTGATATCGCCAGTGAGTCCCAGCGAGAATTCGGTGAGCGGGATGCACTGGGAAAGGCCGCCGCCGGCGGCGGAGCCCTTGATGTTGAACGTGGGCCCCCCGGAAGGCTGCCGGATGGCGGCGGTGACCCGTTTGCCGCGCTTGCCCAGGCCCTGCAGGATGCCGAGGGTGGTGGTGGATTTCCCCTCCCCGAGGGGCGTCGGGTTGAGCGAAGTGACCTCGATGAATTTGCCGTCGGGCCTGTCTTTCAGGCGGCTGAGTAGGCGCGCATAGTCAACTTTCGCCATGTAATGGCCGTAGGGCAGCAATTCGTCTTTTTCAATCCCCAGGCCGTCAGCCAGCTGCGCGGCCGTCTTCATGTTTTTTTCTGCGGCTTCCGCTATTTCCCAGTCGGCATGCTTGGTCGGGTCGAGTGGCATGTTGTCTTCCTCCTAGCCTGGCGGCCGGCGCCCGGAAGCCGTTTCGTTATACCGGCCTCCCCCAGCCGTGACAGGTGTGAAAATGCTTTTTATTCAGTGGATTATCTTGTTTCCCTGACACCGGTTCGTATTTTTCTTTCTTCAACAGTGGGCTGCTGATCCGGCTTCCTATTCTAGCGTGTTAACCGGACGTTCTCTAATACCTTACGCCGAACACGC
>CAZXGW010000267.1:0-1878 GCA_964640355.1 uncultured Enterobacteriaceae bacterium | reverse complement strand
CAATTGAGGCAGGTCAGGCAGTTGTCCATGAGGATCACGGCGCGGGTCAGGCATTTCTTGCAGAGGGTCGCGCTATGCGGGAAACCGTCGGGCTCGGCCGGCTCGGAGCCGGGGTACCGGTTGCGGTATTCCGCGCGTTTTTCGCTGATCATTTTTTTCCGGTGCTCGTCCAGGGGTTCGTCCTTCAGCAGGCCGATCATCCGCAGGTGGCTTTCGAGCACGTCGCCGATCTCGGCCACGAGCGAGGGCATGAACTTTCCGCCCTTCTTGAAATACCCGCCGTGGGGATCGAAAACGGAGCGCAGTTCCTCGACCAGGAACGTTACGTCCCCGCCCTTGCGGAAAACGGCGGAGATGATCCTGGTCAGGGCCACGATCCACTGGAAGTGATCCATGTTTTTGGAATTGATGAACAGCTCGAACGGACGCCGCAGTTCATGCGGCGTGCCGGGATTGAGGATGATGTCGTTGATGGTCACGTACAGGGCGTGGTCGGACAGCGGCGTGGTGATCTTGTAGGTCGTGCCGTGAAGCATGTGCGGCCGTTCCAGCTTCTCGTGCATCTGCACGACATTGCCTGCCTCCGGCGCCGTCACGGCGGGCACGGCCGCGTCCGGCTTCCCCGCATCGGGTTTTACCACGCTGCAATCGATGATCTTCCTGTCGATCCTGATGGCCATGACAACGCTTTCCGCTTCAGAATTTCCCGTAAAATCCTTCCCTCAGCGCATCGTACAGGTTGGCCGCGGTGTGCAGCTCCCCGTCGTACTCGATGAGCTCGTTCCCCCTCGCCTCGATTTTTTCGCCGTTCTCGAGTGTAAACCGGTATACCGTGTTTTCAAGGTCCTTTTCCTTCACCAGCACGCCCTGGAAAATTTCCGGGTTGAACCGGAACGTTGTGCAGCCCTTCAGCCCCTGTTCGTAGGCATATAAATAAATGTCCTTGAACTTGTCGAACGGGTAGTCGGCGGGCACGTTCGCGGTCTTGGATATCGAGGAATCCACCCATTTCTGCGCCGCGGCCTGGATGTCGATGTGCTGTCGGGGCGTGATGTCGCCGGCGGTGACGAAACAGGCGGGTAATCCGTGATCGGCGTTCTCCGCGTCCGGCGAGGTCTCCGGATCGACGAGGGTGCGGTAGGCGAGCAGTTCGTACGAATAAACATCCATTTTTTCCTTGGATTTTTTGCCTTCGCGAATCACGTTGCGCGAATAGTGATGGTAGAAACTGGGCTCGATGCCGTTGCTCGCGTTGTTGGCCAGGGAGAGGGAAATGGTCCCCGTCGGCGCGATGGAGCTGTGATGGGTGAACCGCGCCCCGGTTTTCTCCAGCCCGGCGACCAGCGCGGGATCGATCTCGGCGATGCGCTGCATGTAACGGCTGTAGCGGGCGTGCAGCACCTTGCCCTTGATTTCATCGCCCTCCCGGAAGCCGTCGTCTTTCATTTCCGGCCGGCGCTTCAGCATCTCGCGGCTGACCGTGAATGTTTCTTCCATGATGGGGGCCGGTCCCTTTTCCCTCGCCAGCTCCAGCCCGGCGCGCCAGCCGGTCAGCGCCATTTCACGGCTGACGGATTCGGTGAACTGCAGGGACGCGGCATCGCCGTATTTCATGCCGAGCATGGCGAGCGCGGACCCCAGGCCGAGAAACCCCATGCCGTGACGCCGTTTCCGCAATATCTCGCGGCGCTGCGCCTCGAGGGGGAGGCCGTTGATCTCGACGACGTTGTCCAGCATGCGGGTGAAGATTTCCGTGACCCGGCGGAACGTATCCCAGTCGAACCGGGCCTCCGCGGTAAACGGTTCAATGACGAAGTGCGTCAGGTTGATTGAACCGAGCAGACACGAACCGTAGGGCGGCAGCGGCTGCTCGCCGCA
>CAZXGW010000266.1:0-1880 GCA_964640355.1 uncultured Enterobacteriaceae bacterium | reverse complement strand
CCCAGCGTCCCCGTTTCATCGACGCGATCGGCAATGCCGTCATTATCCGCATCCTGGTCCTCCTGAAATATGAACTTTTCGATGTAGTTGGCGAACAGGTTGATCGTCCAGGTCCATCGGCCCTCGGGTTTGCCAAGCGAGAAATCGACATTATTGGAGGTCTCAACGTCGAGATCCGGATCGCCGGTCTCGAACGTTTCCGAGGCAAGGTGGGGCCCGCCGGCAAACAATTCTTCCAGCGCCGGCGCCCGCTGGCCGCGGCTTGCGTTTACGCCCAACACGAATCCCTCACTGAAAAACCACCGGGCTCCCGCGGATACACCGTAGACGTCGTGATCGACTCCGGGAAAACCCGAATTCGCCGACGGCTCCAGGCGCTGGGTTTCAAACCGCCCGCCCATTTCAAAATGCAGGTTGCGCCAGTCGGTGTCTTCAAAGACGAAGACACCCACCGCGCGCAGCCTGGTGGACGGCACGAACGCTTCCGCGCCGATCGCGGCAAAACTCCGGTTGCGGTACTGGAGGCCGAGCACGCCCGTCCACGGGCCGATCGCCCTGTGGCTCCCCTCCACCCGTCCCTCCCATTCGTCATTGAAAAAAACCGTGCCGGGCATACCCGGGCCCTCGAACTCGGTATGGGTATAATCGTTGTGGGCGGCGCGCAGCCTGATCTGTGCCACGCCTGGTAACGGATTCTCAAGCTGGCCCGCAAAATCGACGCGATCCTGATCGAGATCGATAAAAGCCTTCTCGTCTGGTTCAACGGGATTTACGGGTATTTCGTAGATCGATTCGTAGCGGTTGAATGAAACGCCAAGAAAACCCGACTCACCGACAAACGATCCGCCCAGGTTGAAATCACTCGTCTCGACGCCGCTGTTCAGAATTTTCCCGCCGGCTGCTTCATAGTCGCCGGCGTCGTGCCTGAGAAAATCATAATGCAGGGCGAGATTGTCAACACCGCCTTCGGCCATCATTCCGAGAACTTTACCGTCCGAGGCGGTGATATAACGGCCGTCAAGCACAGCACTGAATTCAGGAACGGTTTCGGGTATCCGGTTGTTGACAATATTGATGACACCCGCGGCATTGCCGCTCCCGTACAGCATGGCGGCGGGGCCCCTCAGTATTTCGATTTGATCCGCCTGCCAGGGATTGACCGGGACGTTATGGTCAACGCTGATCTCTGAAACATCCAGCGTCCCGATGCCGCCCTGCAGGATGCGCAACCTCGAGCCGCCGAGCCCGCGTATGATCGGGCGGCTTGCGCCCTGTCCGAAATCACTGGCCGAGACGCCGGGCTCGAGCGCCAGGGTTTCCCCGAGTGTGCCGGCCTGCCTTTTTCTCAACTCCGCGCCGCCGAGCACGCTGACCGGCTGGGTGATGTGCTCCAGGCTTTGGGATCCGGCCGGCCTTGCCGTGACGGTAATGTCATCGAGCTTCTCTATCTCATCCGCGTTAACGCCTGGAAGATAAAGACCAAGCTGCATTAAAAATACGAACCTGTAATTCATTGTCGCCCACCTTTCCGAATCCAATAATGAATATCCCGGGGAAATATCCGGCGGAATATCGGCTTATCGCTTTGATTCAGAAGGGGGGCGGTGGGGCCCTTATGCGGCGAGTGTCATTCGGGGAATTTCTGAAATTGACGTCTTGACAGGCGGGTTTGTCATACGCCGGAGAAATGACCGCGTGCGTTAAACAGGATACAACGGCAATTTCTTCATTGTGATCATTCAGCGCGCAAACCGCGCAGTGGGTATTGTTGCCCTGGATCAAATGCTCCGAAGCATGGGCAAGGACAATCCATTGACTGAGAATGAAAAACAGGGCGAGCAGGCAGGAAAATCCCGCCGATTTACGAAACAGGGACATTC
>CAZXGW010000265.1:0-1887 GCA_964640355.1 uncultured Enterobacteriaceae bacterium | reverse complement strand
GGTAGACACAAGGGACTTAAGTCAATTGGGCACCCAGCGCGGAAACGGCTGGCGTGAATGGAGTCAAATTCGGGGGACCCTCGGCCGCGCCGCCGGCGCGGTTGGCAATCCCGAGCTAAGTCCCGGCAACGGGAAAAGTGTAGAGACTTGACGGCTCCTGCCTACGTCCCGCATCTCGCGAGATAGGGCAAAGAGAAAGTCCAGGCCACAAACCCCGCCTCTCAGTGGAACGGAGGTTGTCGAGATAAACCGGGATTGATTCTGAATGGCAGTCAGATTTCACGATCATCAGGTTTATAGCTTCAATAAGGGGGCAGTGAAAGCTGTAGCGGGCATGAAAATCCCTCGGCTTCGGCCGTGCCGGTTCGACTCCGGCCCCGGGCACCAGTCGATTAAACGGGGATGTCCTTTTTTGAGAAAGAACAGGACATCCCCTTTGTTTTTCCGCAAAAATAGAGCGTCCCCTTTTAGTGTCTGGTGAAAGGTGCACTACATGAAAGGTTCTCCCTCCGCAAATAACGACATCACCGCAACCCTGGAAGAAATCAACGCGCAATTGCGCCACGAGATTTCAGAACGCCGGCAGG
This sequence comes from uncultured Enterobacteriaceae bacterium, assembly GCA_964640355.1. Lineage (GTDB taxonomy): Bacteria > Pseudomonadota > Gammaproteobacteria > Eutrophobiales > Eutrophobiaceae > CAZXGW01. Next base: position 1,300 of record CAZXGW010000265.1, on the reverse strand, counting down.
CGGAAGAGAGCCTGCGCAACCTGCACATGGCGCTGAGCCGTGCCATGCCGGGCATTTCCACGCTGGACAGGGAGGGGCGTTACCGGGTGATTTACCCGATGTACGCCAGGATGCTGGGCTATGAACCGGAAGAATTGCTGGGAAAGGACTGGCATCCCACAGTGCATCCCGAAGACCATGTCATTGCAACGGCGGCTTACGAACATATGCGGCGCGTGGGTGAATCCACCTTCGAGGCACGGGCGCTGCGCAAGGACGGCAGCGTATTTCACAAGGAAGTGTGGATGGTCAGGATCCTCGACGAACATGGCGCCTTCAGGGGCCACCACTGCTTCATGCGCGACATCACCGAACGCAAACGGATGGAGGAAACGCTGGCCAGGAGCGAAGAGAAATACCGCTCGATCGTCGAGACGACCAGTGAATGGATATGGGAATTAGACTTGACGGGTAAACACACTTATTCAAACAGGGCCGTTGAAGACATCCTGGGCTACCGGATCGAGGAATTTACGCATGTCGACTACTCCCCGTTCGTACACGAGGATGAACGTGACGAGGTAGTGCGGAAGGTAAACGAGTGCCTGAAGGCCGGGACCGGCTGGCGCAACTGGGTGATCCGCTGGCGGCATAAAAACGGCGAATACCGCTATCTCGAAAGCAATGCCGTGCCCATCTGGCGGAACGGTGAGGTGATTGGATTCCGAGGATCGGATCGCGACGTCACCGAACGCAAGCGGTACGAAGAGGTCCTGCGGCTCAGGGAACGCGCGATGGAGGCCGCCGTGAACCCGATCCTGATCACGGATGCCGGCCAACCCGACAACCCCATCATCTACTGCAACAAGGCATTCCTGGTTGCAACCGGCTACAGCAAGAAGGAAGTCATCGGCCGTAACCCCCGCTTTCTGCAGAACGAGGATCGGGACCAGATTGCCCTGAGGGGCATACACCGGGCCATTAAATCTGGCAGGGAAGTTCATGCGGTATTGCGCAACTACCGAAAAGACGGGTCACTGTTCTGGAACGAACTGTACCTTTCCCCCGTGCGTGACAGCGACATGAACATCACCCACTGGATAGGCATCCAGAATGACATCACCGATCGCAAAAAAGCCGAGGGCCTGTTGTCCCTGGAAAAAAAGATCCTCGAGCTGATCGCCTCCGGAAAGGATCTGAAGGCGGTACTCGATGCCCTGAACACCGGCGTCGAGCAGCAGATGCATAACGCCTGGTGCTCGATCTGTATCCTGGACGGGAAACGGGGGGTGCTGCGGCACGCCTCGGCCCCCAGCCTGCC
>CAZXGW010000264.1:0-1888 GCA_964640355.1 uncultured Enterobacteriaceae bacterium | reverse complement strand
CTCGGGGCTTTCCTGGCGGGCATGATGCTGAGTGAAACCGAATACCGGCACCAGATTGAAACGGAAATACGCCCGTTCCGCGACGTGCTGCTGGGGCTGTTCTTCATCACCGTCGGCATGCAGCTCGATCTCTCGAAGCTCCCCGGCATCTGGCCGTGGGCGCTGCTGCTGCTGGCGGGCGTGGTGATCGGCAAGGGCTTTGTCATCTACCTGCTGCTGCGGCTGGCGGATTACGGTGCGGTCAGCGCCCTGCGCACGGGCCAGGTGCTCGCCCAGGGCGGCGAATTCGGCATTGCGCTCCTGGTGCTGGCCGTCATCTCCGGGCTGATTACCGGCGAGGACAGCCAGCCCATACTGGTGGCCGTGATTTTGTCGATGATGCTCTCGCCCGTTCTGATAAGTTTTAACGGCCCGGTCGCCGCCGCGGTATTCAGAAGAAAAACCGTCCGGGCAGGCGAGGACATCCCCGCGCAGATCGAGCAGGCAACGAGAGACACCCGGGATCACGTGGTTATCTGTGGTTTTGGCCGCGTGGGTCGGACCATCGCGGAGTCGCTGTACGAACAGGGCATAGGATTTGTGGGCCTCGATACGAACCCGGAAATCGTCAAGGCAGGCTGGCGCGAGGGCGAACCGGTTTTTTTCGGGGACGCCACCCATCACCGGATACTCGAGGCCGCCGGCGTGAAACACGCCAGGGCCGTCGTCATCTGCGTTGACAATATGAATGTCGCCCTGAAAATCCTGCATGCGGCGCGGCACGGCTCAAAGACCATCCCCGTGCTCATGCGCGCCAGGGATGAATCCTCGCTTGACATGTTTCTCGACGCGGGCGCGGACGAAGTCATCCCCGAGACGCTGGAAGCGGGGATCACGATGGTGACCCAGTTGCTGCTGCTTTTGGGCAGGTCACCGGAAGAGGTTTATGCGCATGTCAAAGGCTTCCGGGAGAGACGCCGCCCGAATCCGGCGCCGGAGTGATCCCGGTATTAAACGGCAGCGTATTCACCCGCCCGGGGTATCCCGTTAACGTGCTGATATTGGAAGGTTAATTCGCCGGCAAGCTTTCAGATCGGGGGCGGTGCGCACGCCGTACTTAATAACGGCTTTGATTGTATGGTAGTTTAAGGGCTGGCCGGGGGTAACATCATGAATTTCAAAGCACAGGTCACGGACTTTTCCAGGCTCAAGGCCTCCTGTTCAAACTGCAATCTTTCCGAGCTATGCCTGCCGCGCAGCCTGTCGCCGCAGGAGCTTGACGTCCTGGAAGACATCATCAAACGTTCGAGACCGCTGCACCGGGGGGATCACATCTTCCGTTCGGGCGATCCGTTCCATTCCCTGTACGCCGTCCGCTCGGGCACCGTCAAGCTGTATACCACGACGGATGCCGGCGATGATCAGATCATGGGGTTTTACTTTCCCGGGGAGATCATGGGGTTTGACGCCATTGAGAATGACCGGCACCTGTGTTCCGCGATAGCGCTGGAGACCATCACCTATTGCGCCTTTTCCTTCACCCGCCTCGAGGATCTGTGCAAGAAAATACCCGGACTGCAGCACCAGATTTTCAGGCTGATGAGCCGTGAACTTTCCTCCGACAATGAATTGCTGCTGACCCTGTCGAACAAGAACGCCGAGGAAAAAATCGCCACCTTTCTCGTGAGCCTGTCCAGCCGTTTCAACCGCCTGGGTTATTCATCCACGGAATTCAGACTGGCGATGTCGCGGCAGGAAATCGGCAATTACCTCGGCCTGACCATTGAAACGGTCAGCCGGATATTCAGCAAGCTGCAGCGGGAAAATTATATTGCCACCGAACGCAAGATCGTCCAGATAAAAAACCTGGCCGCGCTCAGCGTCCTGTGCACGGGTTCGCCGGAGGCGG
>CAZXGW010000263.1:0-1926 GCA_964640355.1 uncultured Enterobacteriaceae bacterium | reverse complement strand
GTATACCTTGATGGTTTTGCCCTTAAACACGGCTTTTTACCGGCAAAATACTCCCTTTAAGAGTGAAACATCTTTCCTTGGGTTCCGGAAATACGGTGATTCAGGACACTCCGAAACTTTAGAGTCTCCATTTTGGGGGTGAAAAGGGCGGATTAGGCACGTCCAGGGGGTCACGGCGGTATGTAGTTGATGGAAAATCAATGAATTACCGAGGTCCGACTCTATCTATCCTGTAAAATGCCAACTTTATCCTGAACGGCGGGATCAACTTGAAAACACTGCCTACTTTGGCGCTGCTGCTGCTGTTATCCGCCTGCGGGAGGGAATCGGAATTTGACCTGGCAGTGGATGCCTTTGAGGCCGGTAACTATGATACGGCGCTGGCCGGTTTTACAGCGCTTGCCCAACGTGGTGACGCCAAGTCCCAGAACAATCTGGGGATCATGTATGAATGGGGACTTGGTGTCGATCAGAACCACAGGGAAGCGGCCGCCTGGTACGCCAGGGCGGCCGAGCAGGGACTGGCCTCCTCCCAGATCAGGCTTGCCCAGCTGTATATCAAAGGACTGGGCGTGCAGCGCGACTACCTGGAAGCCATGAAGTGGTCGCGCCTGGCGGCCGTGCAGGGAAACGCCGAAGCCGAGGCCAACATCGCCTACATGTTTCATGACGGCATTGGCGTTAAACAGGATTATGCGGAGGCCATCAAGTGGTACCGGAAATCGGCGGAAAAAGGCTGGATCAGCGCCATGCACGATCTCGGCGTGATGTACCAGAACGGCCGCGGTGTCGAGCGGGACTATGCACAGGCGATTGCATGGTACCGCAAGGCGGCGCGAACGGGTTACGCATATTCACAGGACAATCTGATCAACCTGTACCGCAAGGGATTGGGGGTGCCTGAAGACGATGTAGAAGCGTTCGAAGGGTACCTCGAGGCGGCCAGGGACGGGCATGTCGCCGAGCAGTTCATGCTCGGCGTGGCGTATCTCGCCGGGCAGGGCACACCACAGGACAGTATCAGGGCCTACGCCTGGTTTGATGTTGCCGCTTCGGGCGGACTGAAAAACGCCCGCCCGTTCCGCGATAATACCGGCGCAGGATTAAATACCGCCGATCTTGAAAAGGCCCGAAGACTCGCCAGGGACTTGGGGGAAAAATATTCAAACCGTGAGAATAATGACTGATTGTTGCGGAAGCAGCGGCTTTGGACGGTTCCTTTACATTAATCTCCGACTCGATTGCCGGCATCTGAGACAGCCATGACCTTTCGACAACTGCTCCTGATTATCGCCATTGCCGGCGCGCCGGTTCTTCCGCCCGGGCAGGCTCATGCCCAGAAACAGGCACCATCCCCGCCGCCGGAAGCCCCGACGCAAGTACAACAGGCCCGGCAGCAACTGCAGGACATACAGAAGTCAATACAGGAAAAACGCGCCCAGGTTGAGCAAATGCGCAAGCAGTTGGCCAGAGAAACTGACGAGAGCAATCGCCGGGATCTGGAATGGCGGATAGAAAGGGAGGAGGCGGACATCAGCAACCTCAGGCGATCCTTCGAGAACATCGTGCTGGGGGGCGTCGATTTCAGCGTGTTCGATCCGGAGCGCCCGGACGAGGAATTCAACTGGCAGCAGGAACTGCAGCTAATCCTCAAGCCGCTGTTCCAGGAACTCAAGGCGCTGACCGAGAAACCGAGACAGATAGAGCGGCTCAACAGACACCTGGCGATTCTCGAAAACCAGCAGCAAATCGCAGAACGGGCGCTGAACAACGTGAAGCGGCTGCTGGATGACGGCCTGGACAAGGCCACTCGCCAGCACATGGAGAACATTCACCGGACTTGGATGCAGCGGCTGGAAAGCATCCGGCATGAACAGGAGATCAGCCGGCTGCAACTCGATATCCTGCAGAAAGAAGACGTAGAGA
>CAZXGW010000262.1:0-1946 GCA_964640355.1 uncultured Enterobacteriaceae bacterium | reverse complement strand
CATCCACGGTCGAATCCCGCGACATCAACCAGGCCGAGAAAACGGCCACCAGGAGTCCGCCCAGCGGCAGCATGATATTGGAGGTTAGATATTCCATTGTCTCGAAATAGGTCTTGCCGAACAGCTTCAGGTCCTCCCAGTGGTTAAATGACAGCACCGAGCCGATGCCGAGCGTCCAGGCCACCAGTCCGGCCAGGGCGGAGGACCGTGCCCGGCTGATCCCGCGATTCTCCACGAGCCAGGCCACCGCCGGTTCCAGCAGGGAGATGGATGACGTCCACGCCGCAAACAGCAACAATAAGAAAAAACATGTCCCGAAAAACTGGCCGTAGGGCATCTTGCCGAAGGCTATCGGCAGCGTGGTGAAAATCAGGCCCGGTCCCTGCCCCGGTTCGAGTCCGTACGAAAACATCAGGGGAAACACGGCGATGCCGGCCAGGACGGCGACCAGCGTATCGGCGAATGCGATGCTGATCGTCGCCCTGGCAATAGACGCCGTGTGCGGGAGATAGGAGCCATACACCATGATGGCCCCCATGCCGAGGCTGAGGCTGAAAAAGGCCTGGCCTAGCGCGGCGAGAAACCCTTCGGCGGTCAGCATCGAGAGGTTCGGCTTGAACAGGTAGCTAATGCCCTGGATAAAGCCGGGGGTGGACATGGCGTAACCCACCATGATCAGGAGCAGCAGGAACAGCGCGGGCATGAGGAATTTAACCGCCCTTTCCAGGCCGCTGCGGACGCCCATGGCCACCACGACAACGGTCAATGCCATGAACAGGGTATGCAGCACCAGCAACCGGTCCGGGCTCTTCAGGAGATCAGAGAAGATCCGGCCGATTTCACTGTCCGTGGCAACGCTGAAAATGCCGGAACCCGCGCGGAAAATATAATCCAGCGTCCAGCCGGCAACGACGCTGTAGAACGAGAGGATCAGAAAACCGGCAATCACGCCCATCCAGCCCAGGTAGCGCCAGGCGGGATTCAGCCCCTCCTCCTCGGCAAGCGTCTGCATGGTATTGATGGGGCTCTGGCGACCGCGCCGCCCGAGCATGATCTCCGCCATCATGATGGGGATGGCGACCAGGATTACGCACAGGACGTACACCAGCACGAACGCTCCGCCGCCGTACTTGCCGGTGATGTACGGGAACCGCCAGATGTTGCCGAGGCCGACGGCCGATCCAGTCGCAGCCAGAATGAATGCCCAGCGGGTTGACCACTGGCCATGGATAGACCTGCGTTTCGCCACCATGAAACGTGCCTTGTTCTTGTTGTACCTTCAATTCTCCGCGAAATGCGCCGGCCTCTCAACTCGCCGTGCATCGCCCCTGTTATAATCGGTCAAGAGGTAATAACCGAGTAGTTTGGATGCCCGGCAAAAAACAGAAAAACTCGCAGAGCAACACCATTGCGCTGAACAAAAAGGCCCGCCACGATTATTTCATCGAGGAACGGCTGGAAGCCGGGCTGGTGCTCGAAGGATGGGAAGCAAAAAGCCTGCGCGCCGGCCGGGTGCAGATCCGGGACAGTTATATCCTGTTGAAGGACGGCGAGGCCTACCTGTTCGGCGCCCTGATCACCCCATTGCCGACGGCGTCCACCCATATCCGGCCCGATCCACAGCGCAACCGCAAACTGCTCCTGCACCGCAGTGAACTCGGCAAATTGACCGGTGCCGTCCAGCGCAAGGGCTACGCCCTGATCCCGACAGCCCTGTACTGGAAACAGGGCCGGGCGAAACTCGAGATCGGCCTCGCCCGCGGGAAGAAGGCGTATGACAAGCGGCAGACGGAAAAGGAAAGGGACTGGCGGATCGAAAAACAGCGACTGCTGAAAATCCGTTGATTTTCAGAGTGAAAAGGTGAATGGCAAAAGTAAAAAGAACCATATTGACTTTCACTTGTCTATCAGTTTGCCTATAATGTTTTTAACCCCTTTTAACTTTC
>CAZXGW010000261.1:0-1947 GCA_964640355.1 uncultured Enterobacteriaceae bacterium | reverse complement strand
CGCGCGTCCCTGAGCCATTCAAAGAGCACCGACTCGGTGTTGCATTCGATGATTCCCGACTGGCGCATCCGCTGCAGGGCGTTTTCATAATTTTCCCGCTGGCGTGAACACACGGCATCCGCCACGACATACACCTCGTAGCCCGAGGCGGTGAGATCGACGGCGGTCTGCAGCACGCAGATATGCGCCTCGAGTCCGGTGAGAATGATCTGCCTGCGGCCCGTATCCGAGAGCCGGTCGAGGAAATTGTCGGCCTCGATACAGGAGAAGCAGGTCTTTTCGAACTGCTGGGCATTCTCCGGCAGGACATTTTCAATTTCCGGCGCCAGCGGCCCCAGGCCTTCGGGATACTGCCTGGTCACGAATACCGGCACGGCCAGCAGATCGGCCGCCCTGATCAGCATCGCCGAATTTTTCTTCAACCGGGTGACCACCTTCGCCGGCATGGCCTCCGTCAGGCGGTGTTGTATGTCAATCACCACGAGACAGCTTCTGCCGGGATCGCACAGCCGGCTGTTTACACTCATTTGATCGGTCATGGCCTTATTCCAGCCAACTGTTGATCTGTTTTAAATCATCCGGGGAAAGCGTCCCGGCGGCCTGTTTCAATCTCAGGATGTTCAGGAGATAGTCATACCGCGCCCGCGCATAGTCGCGTTTTGCCTCCAGCGTGGCGCGCTCGGCGGCGACAACGTCCACGGCGGTGCGCGTCCCGAGCTCGAAACCGGCCGTGGTGGCCTGCAGTGCGGTTTCCGTGGATACCAGTGCCTGCTTGAGCGCCTGGACCTGGCTGATACCGGATATCACGCCGAGGTAGGCCTCGCGTGTTTGCCGCTGTGCCGCGCGATGCTGCTGTTCAAGCTGTTCCAGCGCCTGTTCATAGCGCTGCCGGGCTTCCCGTGTCAGCGAATTGACCAGCCCGCCTTCGTAGAGGGGTATATTCAGCTCGAGGCCGATGGCGTCGTCATGGATCTTGGTGGCGCCAAAGCGGCCGCCAGAGGCGTCATAGCGTCGTGAGGCGACGATATCGAGGGTGGGGAGATGGCCGGCGGTCTGAATCCGGATGTCCTGGCGGGCGGTTTCCAGGCTCTCTTTCGCGGAAGCGATGGCCAGGTTTTGTTCCAGTGCGATCGCCGTCCAGGTGTCAATATCCTCCGGCTCGGGCGCGATCAGCGGCATGTCCACGCCCAGCGTAGCGAAATCACCCAGGTACTCCCCGGCGATCTCGCGCAGCCGTTCACGGGCGTTGTCAACCTCGTTGATGGCGAGTATCTCGTTGGCGACAGCCCGGTCATATCCCGCCTGGGCCTCCTGGACGTCGGTAATGGCCGTCAGGCCTACCTCGAACTGCTGTTTCGCCTGGTCCAGTTGGCGCTGCAGTGATTTTTTTTCCGCGGCGGAAAAGACGAGGTTGTCGTTTGCGCCGAGCGCCAGGAAATAACGCACCGCGACCCGCAGGATCAAATCCTGCAGGGCCGCGGTCAGTTCGGCCTCGGCCTGCTGGATGATGCTGTCGGCCTGCCGCAGGGTAAGGAAACGGTCGGCGCGAAACAGCGGCTGGGTGATATCGAGGGAATACCCGTGGCTGTTGAAGTCGACCTCGCCCGTGGCCACGCTGAATCCCTCGGTGCTGATGTCCTGGTTGTGACTCAGGGTATTTGCATTCAGGCTGACGAGGGGCAGGAGCTGTGACAGCGCCTGCGGCCTTGATTCCAGCGTCGCCCGGTAGGCGGCCTGGGCTTCCCGGTAAACGGGATCGTTGGTTTCCGCCAGTTGAAAGACGTCCAGCAGATCGGCCGCGCGCACGTGCGGAGTGCACGCCGCCGCCGTCAACAGGAATACCGCGAGAGTAACTTGTGCACGCAAGATGCTCTTCCCTGCCATTCTGGTTATTGTAATATCGCCTGGTGAGGCGGTTATTGTAACCGCTGGCCGTTATCCTGTCCC
>CAZXGW010000260.1:0-1992 GCA_964640355.1 uncultured Enterobacteriaceae bacterium | reverse complement strand
TAAAGGGGTCAGAGCCCTTTTCCCTTGAAAAGGGCTCTGACCCCTTTATCTGTCAGGTTTCGGCGATCAGTTGTTCGAATTCAGCGAAGCTCTGCACGTGACCCTCTGCGGAGATCTCCATTCCAAGCTGCCGGCCGATCTGGGTGACGGAAAAAATGCCTCTTACAAAATAACCGGGTTCACCGGTTGTCTTTTCGACCACGATGGCGTGCTGCCGCCCTGATTGCTGCAGCTTCACAATCACGTCGCGTACGCTGGCGTGCTCGATATCGCGGAAATTGAAGGGGTTCAGATCGGAGCGCGGCGTCATCACCTGGCTGACCAGGATCTCCTCCCGCTTTACCCTCTCCCGTGTCTGGATGCTTATGGGTTTTTCGCCCATGATGTCCCGCGCCGTAACCAACCCTGCCAGCCTGTTGTTCTGATCAACCACCACCAGCAACCTCACCCCGGCATACTTCATCAACTGCAGGGCGAACTCGATGGTATTGTGTGGATTGATCGTGATGGCCCGGACACGCTTCAGGTCCGTCATGGCCTTGACGGCCGGATCATCCAGTGTGACCGGTTCGACCTCCGTCTTCGGCAGCGCATCGACGGGGGCCTCAGGGTCGAGGGGATATGTTTCGAGCTTAAAGGCGTAGGTAGCCATTACCAGCCTCCCTTAACAATGAAACTCGGATGAGCGCAGTGCGGGATTAACAGCATCAGCGCGTTTTTGCAGCAATCGTACACCGGACCGACTGTCCAGAGTATAAAACCTGTCTCAAAATTTGCGAGCGCAGCAATTTCGAGGCAAGGATCCAGTCCTGTAAACAACTTTCGAAATACCGGGCTGCCGTGATTATACCCTGAACTGCCACTCATTCCCTCAGCCAGAACCAGGCCACCACCAAGGCCAGCAGCGCAATGGCGGCAGCACCCTGAAAGCAGAAGAGCGCCCCCGCCTTGTCCCAGGCATAACCGCTCAACAGGCTGCCGGCAGCCATGCCGGCGCCGAAACTCGCACTGCTGTAAAGCGCCTGCCCCCGTCCCTGCAGGCGCCCCCGGAAAAACCGGTGGATGTACTGGATGGCGACGGCGTGATAGACGCCGAAGGTGGCGGCATGAAGGAGCTGGGCGATGACCAGGATAAATACATTTTTTGCAAAGTAACCTGTCAACAGCCAGCGTATCGCCGCGAGCAGCAGGCTCAGGAGCAGCAATTTCCGAAGCCCTGTGGTCGTCACCAGGCGGTGCATGAACGTAAACAGGATAACTTCGGCGATGACACCGAGCGCCCACATGCCGCCGATGAATGCACTGGAATAGCCGTTGGCTTCGAGATAAATCGAATAAAACGTGTAATACGGGCCGTGACTGGCCAGCATGAGGAAACACACGACCAGCAGGGCCAGCACGCGGGGCTGCTTCAGGATCGCCATCAGGGCCGCGGGAGGGTGCTCGCGGGGCTCGGGGCCGAGTTCCGGGATCGCCATGCTCACCAACCAGACAACGATCATTGAAACCAGCATGACGAGGGGTACATGGCCGATATCAATCACTTCAAAGACGAAACCGATCACCCAGACGGAGACAATGAAGCCTATCGATCCCCAGACGCGAATGGTGGTGTAGGTATGGGTCGATTCGCCGAGATGCGCCAGCGTCGCCGCCTCGATCTGCGGCAGAGAGGCGCTCCAGAATACCGAAAACAGGAGCAGGACGAAGAAAAGCCCCCAGAAACCCTGGATGAACAGCGCGCTGCTGAAGGTGAGCGCGGATAAAAACGAGGCGAGCCGGATGACCTGCATGCGCCGGCCGGTGTGGTCGACCACCCACCCCCAGGGATAGGCCGTGAATATCTTCGTGACCACGACGATGGCGGACAGGATGCCGATCGCCCGGGAGTCAAGCCCGATGGATTTCAGGTAAAGCGGCCAGTAGGGTAAAAACACCCCCACGGTGATGAAGAACAGGAAATAAAAACCTGACAGGCGCCAGTAGGGAATC
>CAZXGW010000259.1:0-2043 GCA_964640355.1 uncultured Enterobacteriaceae bacterium | reverse complement strand
GGAAGATTTGGAGCTTCCGCGTTTTCGCACGTAACCACCCGGAATTTCATGCTTTGACCCCAATTTCCCAATTTCCAGAAGGCGGTATACGCCGGAATTTAAACGGGAGGCGGTGGCGCTGGTGACCGCCTGCTGGGCGCGGAAGTGGCGGACGTGGAAGGTAACATCGAAACCACCAGCGGCCATGTCTTCCTCTGCACCATGCACTTGGCCATGGGGCTGGAATTCCGGGCCGTGGCGGTCATGGCCTGCGGCGGCGAGGTGAAGGGGGAACGCTGACAACGCCCGCACCGTTCAAGTGGCGGCCGCGTCGTCGTCCAGTTCTTCAAACTGAGTGATCCGCACTTCGCCTTCAGGAAAGCGCGCCAGGATATCCAGTTTCCCGCCCATCGCCTCAATGACCCGGCGCAGTGTGGAGAGATACATGTCCGTGCGCCTTTCCAGTTTCGAGATGCCGGCCTGCTTGATGTGCAGTACGTCTGCAAGCTGTTCCTGTGACAGGCGTCGTGCCTGCCGCAACTCGCTGAGTGCCATTTCCTGAAGCTGGACACGTGCTTTGCGATCTGCGCGCTGCCGCGCCCGAAGCGGCATCGCATCGCGTAACCTGCTGAAAGGTTTCGCCATAATCTTTACTCTCTTTCTCTGCTTTCCCTGGCCAGTGTCGCCAGGTGTTCGCCATAGAGGCGGTCCGCTACCGGCACGTATCGGTCGTACCACTGATCGTCGCCGGTCTTCCCGCCGCCGATCAGAAGGATGGCAATCCGCCGTATATTCGACCATCCATGTCATGGAGGGAATATAACTCCAAGGGAATGTTTTTGCAAGCGCAGGGGCCTGCGACGACGAGGTGATCCCGCTTAAGTCCCATATCGAGACCGTGGCGGAGGACGCGGATCTCGAAGAGGTGTACCACACCGCGTGCCACCTGCGCTACGTCGCCTGCCCCGGGCGCGGGAGCACCTGCTCGTCACCAGCGTGGCGCCGGCGTCGGAGTTTCTGGAAGACCTGTCAGCCTCCCGATGAATGGACTTCAGAACACCGCTGACGGCGGGCTTGCCAGGTGTATTCAGAAAGGCTACGCTCGTAGCTGAAATGAATACACTTGCCTCGGCCGATCTCGGAACGCTGTTCTTCGGAACCTACCGGCGCCAGGTCCTGAGCTTGTTGCTCCTGCATCCCGAGGATGCCTTTCACCTGCGCGAGATCGCGCGGATTACCGGTACCCAGCCCGGCACGCTCCGCCGCGAACTCGAACAACTCGCGCGAGCCGGCGTAGTGGAACGGGAGAAGGTCGGGAATCTCGTCCGGTACAGGGCCGATCCCCGCTGTCCCATTTTTGAAGAGTTGCGCGGGATCCTGAAGAAGACGGCCGGGCTCGCCGACGTACTGCGCGGCGCGCTCTCGCCGCTCGCGGATCACATTTCCGCAGCCTTCATATACGGATCGGTTGCGCGCGGCTCGGAACGGCAGGCGAGTGACATCGATCTGATGATCGTCGGCACAGTGTCCCTCGAAGAGGTCGTTCAGGCATTGGATCCGTGCCAACGGGAACTGCGCAGGGAGATCAATCCTAAGGTGTACGCGCCCGGTGATTTCCGGAAAAAGCTTCGCGAAAAGACCGGGTTCCTGTCACGCGTGATGGCGGGGCCGCGCCTGCTGGTTCTGGGGACGAACAATGAGCTTGGAAAATCTGGTCGGAAGAACTCTCGAGCGGCATGAATGTACAAGGGAGGAAGTCGCCAGGCTGCTGGCGGCTGCACGCCGGAATCTGCGCGATGCCGGTATCAAGGAAAACAGCACGGAAACCCGCTTCGACGTGGCTTACAAGGCCGTGATGCAATGCGCGCTTGTGGCACTGATGGCAAACGGCTTCCGACCGCTGACGAGCGCGCCGGGACACCACGCAACGGTGATCCAGAGCCTGCCGCAGACGATCGGACTGACGGAGGACCGGCGCATTGTCCTCGACAAGCTCCGGCGCATGCGCAATGCCGCCGACTACAGCGGCGAGGAGACCAGCGAAGAGGAAGCCGCCGCCTGTCT
>CAZXGW010000258.1:0-2072 GCA_964640355.1 uncultured Enterobacteriaceae bacterium | reverse complement strand
GGCAAACGGTTCATTGCCGACAGCTTCCCTCGCGCACAGGACGGCATGGCCGAGGCCGAGCGGTTCTTCCTGGACGACGGTTTGGATTGACACGTCCGGTTGCAAAGTAAAATTGAGCGAAGACATCAGGTCTTTCTTCCCCCTGTCATTCAGCTCACGTTCCAGCCCCGGGTCCCTGCGGAAATATTTCTCGATGGCTGTCTTGTTCCTGCCGGCCACAAGAACAATGCCGGTGATGCCTGCCGCCAGAGCCTCTTCAACGGCATACTGGATCAGCGGCCGGTCCACGACCGGCAGCATCTCCTTGGGGACAGTTTTCGTTACCGGCAGAAACCGCGAGCCGAGACCGGCGACGGGCAGGACAGCTTTGCGGATCTTCAGGGCTTTCCGACCTCTTTCTTCAGCGGCACCACGTTGGCTTTCGGGGCCGCGGGCGGAGGTATCATTCCGTCCAGCAGCCTTTTAAGCTTTTTCTCATCGAAGCTACGGCAGGCGTGCTCGAGTTCTTCGATCCTGCCGGCGAGGAAAGACCAGTCTTTGCCGGAGTGCCTGGCCTGAAGAATCTTGGGATGCATGGTCGCATCCTTTATTTCATGAACGTAAAACAACTCCTCGTACAGTTTCTCTCCCGGCCGCAGGCCGACGTAGGTGATTTCGATGTCCTCGCCGGGGACGCGGCCCGAGAGCCTGATCATCTGTTCAGCCAGGTAGCGGATAAGCACGGGCTCTCCCATGTCCAGCACGTAGATTTCCCCGCCCTGCCCCATGGCGCCGGCCTGCAGGATCAACTGGCAGGCCTCGCGGATGGTCATGAAATAACGGGTGATCTCCGGATGGGTCACCGTCACCGGTCCGCCGTTCTTAATCTGCTCGCGGAACAGGGGTACAACGCTGCCCTCGGAATCGAGGACATTGCCGAAGCGGACGGTCACGAAACGCGTATCCGATCGCTGGTTTACCCATTCACAGTACATCTCGGCCACACGCTTGCTCGCCCCCAGCACGTTGACCGGATTGACGGCCTTGTCGGTCGAAATCAATACAAACTTGTCACAGCCATGTGTTATCGCCGCATCCGCCAGGATCCGGGTGCCCAGGATATTGTTCTGAACCGCCTCGCGGGACTGGTCCTGCAGAAGCGGAACGTGCTTGTACGCGGCGGCGTGAAAGATCACCTGCGGACTGAAGGTGGCGAGCACGTGCGCTACCTTGTCCTGGTCGCATACGTCGCCCAGGATGGCATGTAGTTTCAGGGAGGGATTAATCTCCCCGAGGGACTGCCGGATCCGGTAGAGGTTGAATTCGCTGCGCTCCAGGATAACCAGGGACGCCGGGTTCAGGCCGGCAATCTGGCGGCACAGTTCGGAGCCGATGGAGCCTCCACCGCCGCTGACCAATACCGTTTTGCCGGTAATGCCCTGCTGGATGATGCGCCAGTCGAGTTCCACCTTTTCGCGACCGAGCAGGTCTTCTATGGAGACATCGCGCAGATCCTGTAGACCGGCCTTGCCGGATACGAGATCCCGGATCGCCGGAAGGGTGCGCATGGCAATCCCCGTCAGCTCGCAGGCGGATACGATCCGGCGCATCTGTTTCGACGAGGCGGCCGGGATGGCGATAACGATAATGTCCACAGGGCGGTGCCGGATGATGGCGGGCAGATCATCGACATTACCGAGAACGCGGATGCCCTGAACTTCGGAACTTATCAGGGACGGATCATCATCAACGAAACCGACGGGGAGATAACTGCCGTCCCTGCGCATTTCCCTGACCAGCATCTCTCCGGCACGCCCGGCGCCGATGATCAATACGCGCTTGCCGTCGGCAACGGCTTTGAGATTGAGCGATCGGTCCTTCCACAGGCGGTAGGCGAGCCGTGGGCCGCCGAGCAGAAAGATCAGCAGGATGGGATAGAGGATCAGGATGGATCGCGGCACCCCTTCCAGCCGAAACCAGATAAAGAAGACAAGTGTGATGCACAGCGCCCCGATGATCGCCGCGCGGAAGATATTCCACAGATCGGGGATACTCGCGAAACGCCACAGCCCCCGGTAAAGCCGGAACCTCTG
>CAZXGW010000257.1:0-2075 GCA_964640355.1 uncultured Enterobacteriaceae bacterium | reverse complement strand
GCTTCGTTGAAATCACCCTGGGTGTAGGCGTTGTCCGCCAGGACCCGGTATTGATTGCTCGGGCGCGGGTCGGTGAGCAGCGGGTTTTCCGGGTCGATCCGGATTCGAATCGTCTCCAGGATGGCTTTTGTCTCCGGCAGGCGCGACGGATCGTTCTCTTCCCGGGCCAGCCGCAGGGCTTCGGAAAATTCGCCGTACAGGAGGCTGAGCTGCTGGTTACGGGTCCTGGTGATAAGGTCCCGCTGTTGGGTCAGGAAACTCGAATCGGGATAGTACAGGGCCACCTGCTCCATGATTTTATCCGCCTGCGGGAAGTTGTAGTCCGGCTGGCTGACATCGATGAGCACGTTGATCCGGGTCGCAAAATAGGCCTGGATCTCTTTCTTTGCCGTATCGGTGATGCTCAACTGGTCGGCCTTTTCATAGGCGCTGATCGCGGCCAGCCTGGCCTCGATGATGGCCGGGTCCCCGGTCATGATATCGGCGGTGACCTGATCGATCTCTTTCTTGTGGTAATAATTCAACACCGGCCCGGTCGCGCCGATGCCGATGACGACCACGAGGATCGCGGCGACGACCAGCGGGTTCTTGTACCAGATGAATTTTGCTTCGAGTTCCTCGATAAATTCATCCACGGTCTCGGGACGATCCTTGCGGAGGTAGGCCACCGACTTGCGCAGGGCCTTGTTCTGTTTTTTCTTCAGCCCCTTGATGGGGGGCGGGAGCAGGTTGTTTTCCTTGGCCCGGTTGGCCGGCAGCTTGTTATAAGGGTGCTTGCCGGTCAGGAGTTCATAGGCCACGCAGCCGAGCGCGTAGATGTCGTCGCGGGTGTCCGGCTCCGCGCCCTCCAGCATCTCCAGGCTGGCGTAGGCCGGCGTCAGGGCGCCGAGCTTGCCCGGGTCGAACAGGGTCTTTTCCGCCTCGCCGGTCGCCGGGTTCTTGACCGCCCGGGCGATGCCGAAATCCAGCGTCTTGACCTGCCCGTCGTGGCACAGGAAGGCGTTGCCCGGCTTGAAATCGGAATGCACCAGCCGCCGCTCGTGGGCGTAGGACAGGGCGGCGCCGAGCTGGCGGATGATGGTAAAGGCCTCGTCGAACGGCAGGCCGCCTTTCTTGCGCACCTCTTTCTTGATGTAGTCGTTGAGCGGCGTCCCCTCCATCAATTCCATGGTGATGTAAACGGGGGTGCCGGGCCCGCCGATGCGATCGAAGTCATAGACCGTGGCGATGTTCGGGTGCGCGAGTTTCTGCTGGCGGCTGGATTCGCGCTGCAGGGCGATGAAGGCCTCCGGGTGTTCGCGGAAATCCTCGTTCAGGAGCTTGATGGCGACGTACGGGTTCTTGTCGCGCGCCTCCTGTTTCAGGAGGTCGATGCCCTTGAACACCTTGCCCATGCCGCCGACCCCGAGGACCTCGAGCAGCTTGAACCGCTGCTTGATGACGGATCCCGGGCCCATCTCCTGGCCCGGGATGTACTGCCCGGCCGAGGGATCGCTCCAGCCTGTACCCGCGGGGCCGGTGCCGGAGGTGATGGACGGGGTGGACACGGTGCCGCCCGGCGCGCTGATGTCGATATCCACCGCGCTCAGATCCGAGCCGCCGGTGACATCGAAGGCGGCGGTGTCGGCCCCCGCCGAGGTAGAGGTGGCGGTGGCGATCTCGGTTTTTATCTCGACGCCCTCATCCTGCTCTGCGGTGCCGGCCGCCGGCGCATCCTCCTGGGCGAACACCGTTTTTATTTCGCCGATATCATCTTGTGCCGCAGCAGCGGCGGCCGGCGCATCCTCCTGGGCGAACACCGTGGAATCGCCCGCCTGGGCGCCGCCGGCTTCCGTCTTGGTCGCGTGGGCCCGGCGGTACTGGTTGATCTGCCCCTTGAGTTTCGCGTAGATCTGGTCATTGATCTTTTTAGCCCCGTACATCTCGTCGAGGTGCGACAGCATGCGGCCGGCGTACTGCGGGGACTGGTCCAGCAGCTTGGTAAGCTGCCGGGACAGGGTATCGATATCGATGTCGCCCTTTGCCAGGGTTTCTAGTGCGGTTTTGAAATCAGCCACGGTACTACTCCTTCACAC
>CAZXGW010000256.1:0-2076 GCA_964640355.1 uncultured Enterobacteriaceae bacterium | reverse complement strand
GGCGTCACCGCCGTGATCAACGCCACGGCCTGCGCTGTCATCGAGACCGCGCGCCGCCATAAACGCAGGATAAACAAAGTCTATGCCGGGCGCGACGGCATCATCGGGGCGCTCACCGAAGACCTGATCGATACCAGCCGGGAATCGCCCGCCGCCATCGCGGCGCTCAGGTACACGCCGGGCGGGGCGTTCGGCTCCTGCCGCTACAAGCTCAAGGGGCTCGAAGAAGACCGCGCGCAGTACGAGCGGCTGATCGAGGTGTTCCGCGCCCACGACATCGGCTATTTTTTCTATAACGGCGGCGGCGATTCGGCGGACACCTGCCTGAAGGTTTCGCAGTTATCGAAAAAAACGGGCTATCCCCTCCAGGCCATTCACGTGCCGAAGACCGTGGACAATGACCTGCCGGTGACGGACAACTGCCCCGGCTTCGGCTCGGTGGCGAAATACATCGCCGTGTCCATCAGGGAGGCGGCGCTCGATGTCATGTCCATGGCGCGGACCTCGACCAAGGTGTTCATCCTCGAGGTGATGGGACGGCATGCCGGCTGGATCGCCGCGGCCGCGGGGCTGGCCGGCGACAGGCCCGGCGATCCGCCGCACCTGATCCTGTTTCCCGAGATCCCCTTCGACGAAGAAAAATTTCTCGCCGGGGTGAAAGCCGGCGTCGATCGGAACGGCTACTGCGTGATCGCGGTCTCGGAAGGGGTGCGCAACAGCGCCGGCCGGTTTCTCGCCGAGGCCGGTACGCGCGACGCCTTCGGGCACGCGCAGCTCGGCGGCGTGGCGACCGTGATCGCCGGGCTCGTGAAGGAAAAGCTCGGTTACAAATATCACTACGCCGTCGCCGATTACCTGCAGCGCTCGGCGCGCCACATCGCCTCGAAGGTCGACCTGGAGCAGGCCTACGCCGTCGGCAAGGCCGCCGTGGAATTCGCCCTCAAGGGCCACAACGCCGTCATGCCCGCGATCGTTCGCATCTCGGACAAGCCCTATCGCTGGAGGATCGGCATGGCGGCCCTCGACCGGGTCGCCAACCGGGAAAAGATGCTGCCTCGCCGTTACATCACGAAAGACGGCTTCGGTATCACGCCGGCCTGCCGGCGCTACCTCGCCCCGCTCATCGTCGGTGAGGCCTATCCGCCGTATGCCGGGGGGTTGCCGAAATACCGGGCACTGAAGAACCGGCCGGTGAAAAAGAAGCTCGGTGCCGTGGCGGACAGCGCCAATTGAGATCGAGGCCGCGGCATTTACCGGCGGCGCCTTTTTCCCGCGGCCCCGGTTCAGGCCGGCGACTTCGCTTCACTTTGCGCCCGGTGGCTATCCAAGTACAATCTGCACCGTTTTTTTGACCCGACTCATGCTCACAGGGGAAGCCGTGCCCCTTGATTCCTGATTCCTTGATATTTCCGGCGAAGGGGAGATGACCATCATGATGACATTGGGTTTTGCCCTGCTCTGCGGCGTGCTGGCGATCGTGTACGGCGTCTTTTCCGTGCGCTGGATCCTGGCGCAGCCGCCGGGCAACGCGCGCATGCAGGAAATTGCCGCCGCCGTGCAGCAGGGCGCCTCGGCCTACCTCAACCGGCAGTATTCGACCATCGCCATGGTCGGGGCCGTGCTGTTCGTCATCCTCGGCGTGTTTCTCGGCTTAAAGACCGCCATCGGATTCCTGATCGGTGCGGTGTTCTCGGGCGCCGCCGGTTATATCGGCATGAACATCTCCGTCCGCTCGAATCTTCGCACGGCCGAGGCGGCACGTCGGGGCATCAATGCGGCACTGACGGTGGCCTTCCGCGGCGGCGCCATCACCGGAATGCTGGTCGTGGGCCTCGGCTTGCTGGGCGTGGCCGGTTATTACGCCATCCTGCGCCTGATCGAGGGTGAGGCGGCGATCGATCTTGCGCCACTCGTGGGGCTGGCCTTCGGCGGGTCGCTCATTTCGATCTTCGCCCGGCTGGGCGGCGGCATCTTTACCAAGGGTGCCGACGTGGGCGCCGATCTCGTCGGCAAGGTCGAGGCCGGGATCCCGGAGGATGACCCGCGCAACCCGGCGGTGATCGCCGACAACGTCGG
>CAZXGW010000255.1:0-2138 GCA_964640355.1 uncultured Enterobacteriaceae bacterium | reverse complement strand
CACGCCACCGGGCGATGACCTGGTCAACGCTGATCCCGTCAAGCGATGCCGGCCGGAAGGCATCATCAGCGCCGTTGCCGGGAGTGATGACGTGCGCCCGCTGGCCTATGGCGTGGTTGCGGCGCCAGTCCGTTGGACCGAACAGGGCGTACACGGGAATGCCGGAAGCGGAGAGGATGTGCATCGGGCCGGAATCGTTGGTCAGGGCGAAACGCGCGTGCCTTCCCAGTTCCGCAAGTTCGACGATGGAAAATGCACCGGTGGCGTCTATCCCCGTGATTCCGGCCAGCCGCGCGTTAATTTCACCATCCGCACCCGTGCCGATCCAGACAATCGGCAGCGGCCAGCCCGCCATCGCCCGCGCCAGGGCTTCGAAATGCGGCCAGCATTTTTCAGGGTGCCTGACGCTCGCGCCGGCATGGATGATGGCGAACTGTTTTTCCTCGAGGCCGTGACTCCTGAGCCAGGCAGTAATTTTTTCCCTGATCACGGTGCTGGACGGGAGACAGGGTGTGGAGTTGTGGACGGCGATGCCGGCGGCGGCCAGGACTTGCCGCATGCGATCGTGAATATGGCATTGGCCGGAGTACTTTTCCCGTGGATGAATGTTATAGGGGTAGCGGGGATGATTTCCCGCGCGTACCGCGACACCGGACAACGCGCACAGGAGGCCGGTGCGGTCGTTTGACTGCAGATCATACAGACGCGAGAAACCGCACCGCCTCATCCAGCACAGGGTCCGGAGCATGGCGCCGATTCCCCGACGTTCAAACGCCTTCACCTTCAGATCGTCCCACTGTTCGAACAGCTCGAGATAGGCGGGTGCGGTCGCCAGCCAGACTTCGTCGCCGGCGTGATGTTCGCGGATCTGCCGGATCAGGGGCGCGGCCATGATGACATCGCCGAGCGCGCCGAATTTGATAATGAGTATTCGCGCCATCAGGCGACCGACTTTACCCGGCAGCCGGCGCCGGCCGGCACAGTTCTTCGTAAAGACGGATGGTTTGGTCGAGCATCCGCCTGAGGGTAAACGGATTGCGCTGCGGAACGACGGGGGGTGATTCGTAAAATTCATTCAGTCTCAGGACAGCGCCCCTGGTATCAAGGGGAGCAATACGACCGGCGGGGAAAATCTCGGCCAATATCTCCGCAGCGCCGCCATGGTCATAGGCGATAACCGGCGTGCCGAGACACAGGGCTTCGAGCGCGCTCCGGCCAAAGGCCTCGGGTTCACGCGCCAGCGAGCAGACCACGTCCGATATCGCCAGGATTTCCCGGATGTCGTTGCGATGGCCGAGAAAGCTGATGTGATCGGTGAGGCCAAGCGCCTGCGCGCGCGCCTTGAGCTGGCCCAGAAAACGCGTGCGCCGCGGATGGTGCCCGCCCACGAGCAGCCCGTGCACCGGCAATCCACCGGCCCGCGCCATCCCGACCATATCGATGAAGTCCTCCTGCCCTTTCCAGCGGGTGAGGCGGGCGGGCAGGGTGACGATAAATTTCCCGTCGAGCCGCGGGTTTTCAGCGCGCCACGCCTCAAGCCACCGGGTCGACGGGCGGTGGCCATAGGGAAACTGATCGGGATCGACGCCGCGGTGGATGACCTCGATTTTTGCCGGGTCGGTTTCGGGATAATTTTTCAGGATGTAGTCGCGGATGAAACCGGAAATGGCGATCACGCGTTCGCCGCGGACCATGATCCCGCTGTAACGGTTGACGGTATAGGGACCGTGCACCGTGGTCACGAACCGGGGCCGGTTTTCCGGCTCGATGCCCCGCCAGGCGAGGTAACTGATCCAGGCAGGCAACCTGGAGCGCGCGTGCAACACCGAGGCGCCGCGCGCAAGAAGCAGGCGCCGCAGCGCCGGGACCAGCCGCAGGGTCAATAAGGATTTTTTACCAACCGGCAGCGTGACATGCTCGCTGCCTTCGCGAACAAGCTGATCCGCCAGGCCGCCGCCGCCGGAGACGACGATGGAGCGATGGCCGCGCCTTACGAGCTCCGCGGCCACTTCCAGCGTTCCCCGTTCCACGCCACCGGCATCAAGCGCGGGCAGCACCTGGACCACCGTCAGGGGCATGAGGCAAGGCCGTCACTACGCGTGTTGCACATAGACGCGCAAGGCGGGCTTGAGATGAAA
>CAZXGW010000254.1:0-2144 GCA_964640355.1 uncultured Enterobacteriaceae bacterium | reverse complement strand
GCGTGGATCGGGGATATGAATATGACGCAGATTAGATTACTGGCGGCGGCGCTGGTGTTCCTGGCCGGGCTGGCCGGCTGTGACGCCCCGCAGCAGGCGGCACCCGACACCACCACACGGGTGGTATTCGGCCCCCATGAAAACGAGAAGGAATTCGGCAATTACACCGTCCATGTCAATGCCCTGACCACCGACCAGCTTCCGGCCGACGTCGCCCGCAGCTACACGATCACCCGCAGCAAAAACCGGGCGATGCTGAACGTCGTGGTCATGAAAACCACCGACGGCGTGAAAAAGCCGACCACGGCCACCGTTACCACCCTGACGCGCAATCTCGCCAACCAGGTCAAAGACATGAAAATGCGGGAGATCATCGAGCAGGACGCCGTTTACTACATCGGCGACATCCCGGTTGATAACGAGGAATCGCTGATATTCAACATCGACGTGACCCCCGCCGGCGAAACCACGCGGCTGTCGATGAGCTACAGCAAGCAGTTTTTCACGAAATGATGTCGTTGCGGCGCATTCCGGGCTAATCGCCGTCGCCGCTTTCCTTGCCGTTGTCACCGGCCTCGCGGCGCTTCCGCTTCGCCCTGACGCGCTTGACCGCGGCCTCGATCTCCGCCCGGAGATCCACCTTCTCTTCCTCTTCAGCCGGAAGCTTCGCCGCAGCCTCCTCGAGTTTTTCCATCCCGAGGCGCTCCCGCCGCGACTCAAAGCGCTGTCGCGATCGCTCCGCCTTCAGGCGCCGGCGTTCCCGCTCCCAGATGGCCGACTTGGCGGACTGGTAATACCTGACCAGGGGGATGTGACTGGGACAGACATAGGCGCAACAACCGCATTCTATGCAATCAAACAACTTGTATTCCTGGAGCCGCTCGTGGTTGTCCGATCGGGCAAACCAGTATAACTGCTGGGGCAGGAGGCTGACGGGGCAGACTGTAACGCAGTCGCCGCAGCGGATGCATGGCAGGGCCGGCGGGGGTGCGGGGAGTTCACCCGGCGCCGCAGCGATAATGCAGTTGCTGGTCTTGGTCACGGGCAGGGAATCATCGCGCAGGGTAAACCCCATCATCGGTCCGCCCAGCAGCAGGCGGTCAACGTCATCCGCATAGCCTCCGCACTGTTCGATCAGTTCCCGCATCGGCGTTCCGATCAGCACATCCAGGTTGCGCGGCTCCCTGACGGCGCCCCCGGTGATCGTCACGATGCGTGATATCAGCGGCTCGCCGCGGCTGACTGTGCGATAGATCGCGTGAATCGTCCCGACGTTGTAACAGACAATGCCCAGCTCCAGCGGCAGTCCCTCGCTGGGCACCTCGAGGCCGGTCAGCGATCTGACCAGTTGCTTTTCACCCCCCGCGGGGTAGATCGGCGGCAGTTTCACCAGCCGGATGCCGGTCTCTCCCTGCTTCTCCAGTTCCCGTTCCAGCGCCTCAATAGCCTCCGACTTGTTGTCTTCAATTCCGATGACGCACTCCCCCGCCTGCACGGCATGGCGCATGATCGCCAGCCCCTCGATGATTTCATCCGCCTTTTCCCGGATCAGGGCCTCGTCGCAGGTGATGTACGGTTCGCATTCGGCGGCGTTCAGGATCAGCAGCCTGATGTCGAAATGCAGGCCGGGCAGCATCTTGACCGCGGAGGGGAAACCGGCGCCGCCCAAGCCGACGATGCCCGCCGCCAGGATCCGGTCATGGATATCCACCGGGCTGGTTTCAAACAAATCATCCGCAAGGCCCGCATGGTCGATCCATTCATCCCTGCCGTCCGTTTCGATCACGATGCAGAGGTCGGCCTGCCCCGAGGGGCTGGGCACGGGATGTTCCCCGATCCCGATCACGGTGCCGGAACTGCTTGCGTGCACCGGGGCGCCGATAAAACCCTCCTGCCTGGCGATCACCTGCCCTTTCAAAACGCGATCGCCTGTCTTCACGACGGGCGTCGCCGCGGCGCCGATATGCTGGCGGAGGGGAATGATCAGGACAGGGGGAATGGCCGCCTGCCCGAGGGGCTTTGACAGCGATTGCGCCTTGTTCGGGGGAAGGCGCACACCGCCTTCGAAGGGGACGGGGTGGGCAAGCAGTAAAGACATGGCCGCAGGATTGTACTAGAACCTCTGCCGAAATTCCGGCTGCCGG
>CAZXGW010000253.1:0-2154 GCA_964640355.1 uncultured Enterobacteriaceae bacterium | reverse complement strand
AACGCCGAGTGGCATGCCGCAGAGGCCGTCTTACGCTATGACTTCACCTCGAAGTTTTATCTCGCGGTGCGGGCGGACGTGATGGCGGATGAGGATGGAGCCCGGATTACCCCCGGTATTTCCCAGACGGTCTGGGCGTTTACCGTGACCCCGACATTTTTGCTCACAGAGAATCTGGTGGTTCGGCCCGAGTTCCGCTACGACCAGTCCGATGAGGATGTTTTCGAAGATGATGATGGTACTTTCACTGAAGATAGCCAGACGACGATTGGTGTGAACGCCATATATTATTTTTGAATCAGTTTGAGAAGGATCCCGATGAAACAAACTGTTTTGGCGGCACCGATTTTTGTGATGCCACGGCTGTGTTCACGGTATCAGCCAGTTTTTAAACGTTTAATTCAAAGCAGCACGCCACCAGACAAGGGGGCAATTGACGGGAGGAAAGTTCCATGAAGCTGGTTACAGCGATTATCAAACCCTTCAAGCTCGATGATGTCCGCGAGGCGTTGTCCGGCATTAACGTCCAGGGCATGACGGTCACCGAAGTGAAAGGCTTCGGACGGCAGAAAGGCCACACGGAGTTGTACCGCGGGGCTGAATATGTCGTCGATTTCCTGCCCAAGGTCAAGATCGAGGTCGCCATTTCGGACGACCAGGTTGACAAGGCGGTTGACGCCATATTGAAGGCTGCCAGTACCGGCAAGATCGGCGACGGCAAGATTTTCATACTGGACCTGGGCCAGGTCATCCGGATCCGCACCGGCGAAACCGGCGGGGACGCGCTTTGATAAAGAACTTTGATCCCGTAGGGAGGAGATTACGATGACACGCTTCTTGAGCCTGACAGGCAAATACGCCGGGTTTACCGGCTTCGCGCTGGCGGCGGTTTCACTGCTGCTGCCCGCCCGGGCCATGGCGGATGAACTGAATTCAGGCGATACCGCCTGGATGTTGACCGCCACGGCCCTGGTGCTGTTCATGACCGTCCCCGGACTCTCGCTGTTTTACGCCGGCATGGTCCGCAGCAAGAACGCCCTTTCGGTGATGATGCAGTGTTTTGCCATCACCTGCCTGGTCACCGTGTTGTGGGCCCTGTATGCCTACAGTCTCGCCTTCGGGGAAGGCGGAAAGTTTATCGGCGATCTGGGCAAGATGTTCATGAAGGGCGTCGGCGTCGATGCACTCAGCGGCACCATACCGGAAACCGTGTTTTCCATCTTCCAGCTCACCTTCGCCATCATCACCCCGGCGCTGATCGTCGGCGCCTTTGCAGAGCGCATGAAATTTTCCGCCCTGCTCTGGTTCATGGGCCTGTGGGTCACGCTGGTCTATGCGCCGGTCTGCCACTGGGTGTGGGGCGGCGGCTGGCTGGGCGAGCTGGGCGTGCTGGATTTCGCCGGGGGGACGGTCGTGCATATCAATGCCGGGGTCGCCGGCCTTGCGGCGTGCCTGGTGCTGGGCAAGCGCAGGGGTTACCCCGAGGCGTTGATGCGGCCGCACAGCCTGGTGTTTACCCTGGTCGGGGCCGCCATGCTCTGGGTGGGCTGGTTCGGCTTCAACGCTGGCAGCGAACTGGCTGCCGACGGAACGGCCGGGATGGCCATGGCCGTAACCCAGTTTGCCACCGCCGCCGCGGCGCTCGCCTGGATGACCTGCGAGTGGTATTTCCACGGCAAGCCCAGCGCGCTCGGTATCGCCTCCGGCGCCGTCGCCGGCCTCGTCGCCATCACCCCCGCCTCGGGTTTCGTCGGCCCGATGGGGGCGCTCATCATCGGCATCGTCGCGGGTGGGCTGTGCTATATCGCCTCGGTGCGGGTAAAGCGGGCGTTCGGCTACGACGATTCGCTCGATGTCTTCGGGGTACACGCCGTGGGCGGAATCGTCGGCGCGCTATTGACCGGGGTGTTCGTGGATGCGGCGCTCGGCGGGGCGGGCCTTGCCGAGGGCGTCAGCATGGCCGGCCAGGTCGGCAAGCAGTTCGTCGGCGTCGCCGCCACGATTGTTTATGATTTCGCCGTGGCATTCCTCCTGCTCAAGGTCCTGGATCTCGTCATCGGCCTGCGGGTCTCGGAGGAAGACGAGACGGAAGGCCTGGATCTCGTCCTTCACGACGAGCGCGGCTACAACCTTTAACACGGGGAGCTTGTTGTT
>CAZXGW010000252.1:0-2155 GCA_964640355.1 uncultured Enterobacteriaceae bacterium | reverse complement strand
GGTATCTCCACGCTGGACATCACAGGCGGCGCACCGGAGCTGCATCCTGATTTCCGTTACCTGGTTCGAAATGCGAAATCACTCGGGGTACACGTCATTGATCGCTGCAACCTGACCGTGCTCGAAGAACGGGGCCAGGAGGATCTGGCAGAATTTCTTGTGGAACAGGGCGTGGAAATTATCGCCTCGCTGCCCTGCTATACTCGGGAAAACGTTGACAGGCAGCGGGGCAAGGGGGTGTTTGATGCCAGCATCCGCGTTCTCAGGCGGCTGAACGCGCTCGGTTACGGAATCGCAGACCACCTGCCGCTGCACCTGGTGTATAACCCGCTCGGGCCATATCTTCCGCCACCGCAGGCCGAACTTGAGCGGGATTACAAACGTGTACTCGGCGAACAGTATGGCATCCGTTTTCATCGTCTTTACACCCTGGCCAACATGCCGATCAAGCGCTTCGGCCATACGCTGATCGCCCGCGGCGAATTCGATCAATACATGAAGCTGCTTGAACAATCGCATCGCGATGAGAACCTGGAGCACGTCATGTGCCGGACATTGATCAGCGTTGACTGGCAGGGTTATGTCTATGACTGTGACTTCAACCAGATGCTGGGACTGGGCATGTGCCACAACGGAAAACCGGGAAGTCATCTTTCCCAGTTGATCGGCTGGGACATTGAAGGAACGCCCATCCTCGTGGGCCATCATTGTTACGGCTGTACCGCGGGGCAGGGCAGCAGTTGCGGTGGCGCGCTGACGCCATGAAAAGAATTTCCGTGATCATCCCGGCCCTGGACGAGGCAGAGGGTATAATGCCGGCGCTCGCCAGGCTGCGGGGACTACGCGAAAGGGGCCACGAGCTGATCCTGGTGGATGGCGGCAGCAGCGACGGGACACCGGAATGTGCGGCAGGTCTTGTCGATCACCTGCTGCAAAGCGCCCGGGGACGGGCGCGGCAAATGAATGCCGGGGCGAAGGTTGCCACGGGCGATATCCTGCTGTTTCTCCATGCCGATACCTGGTTGCCGGATGACGCTGATCGGTATCTATTCGCGTGCCTGGGCGATGGCGACGGCTGGGGGCGATTCGATGTCCGCTTAAGCGGCGATCATCCTTTTTACAGGCTGATCGAACTGGGCATGAATCTCCGCTCCAGATTAACGGGGATCGCCACCGGTGATCAGGCTATGTTCATGTCACGCCGGTTGTTTGACCGGGTGGGTGGCTTCAAGGAAATGGACCTGATGGAAGATATCGTCATGAGCCGCCGGTTGAAACGGATTTCAAGACCCGTCTGCCTCAGGCAAAACGTGATCACCTCAAGCCGGCGCTGGGAGCGGAACGGCATACTCCGCACGGTGTTTACAATGTGGTATCTTCGTCTTGCCTGGTTTCTCGGCAGGGACGTTCGCCGGCTGGCCGAAAAATATGATTGACACCGAAGGCGTATTACTCGTTTTCACCCGTTCGCCCGTCGCGGGAGAAACCAAGACACGGCTGATACCGGCGCTCGGCAGGGAAGGGGCGGCAAGGGTACACAGGTTGCTGCTGCGTAACACGCTGAAACTCGCGCTGCAATCCCAGTTCTGCAACGTGGAATTGTGGTGTACGCCAACGACCGACCACCCGTTCCTGCAGGAATGCAGTCACAAGTTTGCCGTCAAGCTCTGTTGCCAGGAAGGAGAGGATCTCGGGCAGCGCATGCAGAATGCCCTGGCATCGGCGCTGTCGCGTTATCCCTTTGCCGTCATTGTCGGCAGTGACTGCCCCGTGTTGACGACGGATTTGCTGAACCGGGCCTATCTTCAATTGCAAAGCGGAATGGATGCCCTGCTCGGGCCGAGCGAGGACGGCGGCTATTACCTGTTTGGTCTCAGGCGATATGCCCCGCCGCTGTTCGCGGAAATCGACTGGGGCGGAAATAACGTGATGGAGATGACATACCGGCAGCTCGCGGCGCTGGGCTGGCGCTGGAATGCACTGGATACCCTGTGGGACGTTGACCGCCCGGAAGACATGGAAAAACTGAAGACCCTCTGGCCTGACTTGGTTCAGGAGTTTTACGCAAAAATTGCCTGACAGGTTTCAGTTGTAATCTTATCAAGGCCGTTGCAGCCAATACGCTTTTTGTTTACCCTCCGCGCTTCGTAAAATT
>CAZXGW010000251.1:0-2186 GCA_964640355.1 uncultured Enterobacteriaceae bacterium | reverse complement strand
CTGGAAGGCGCCGTCGCCGACCAGGATCAATGCGCGCCGGTCGGGCCTGGCCACCTGTGCGCCCAGCGCCGCGGGGACGGCGAACCCCATGGTGGTGTAAAAGCCGGAGGCCAGGAACTCGGTGCGTTGGTGCACGCGCAGTTCCAGCGCGGCAAACAGGCAATCACCGGTATCGCACACGACCATCATGTCCGGCGTCAACGCCGCGTTCAAGCGGCCAATGAGCCTGGCGATGGTCATGCTCCGCCCCCGTTCCGGGAAACCGGGCGCCTCCGGGCCGGGCGGAAGATCGGGCAATGGCTCACTGCGCTTCACGACCTTCCGCCCCAGGGCCTTGAGAAAATCGCCGAGCGGTACGCGCGGATAGCGGTGGTGCCGGATGATGATTTCCCCCTGGGCGGCGCGGATCATCCGGTTCGGATCGAGTTTTGCCGTGTAAATGCCGGTATCGACGTCATTCAGGGTCATGCCCAGCATCAGGATGCAATCGGACTGTTCCACCATGTAACGGGCGCTTTCCGAACTCATCGCCCCTTCGTATACGCCGAGATAGGAGGAATGCCGTTCACCGATGACGGACTTGCCTGTCAGCGTGGCGGCCACGGGGAGGTTCGCGCGCCTGATAAAATCAAGCAGCACGTCCTGGAGGTTGCGGCGGTGTACCTCGACACCGGCGATCACCACCGGTGAGGACGCGTTGGCGAGGTATTCCGTGGTCTCCGACACCGCTTCCGCCAGGGCGTCCTGGTCCACCGGGTTGTATTCTTCCGATACCTTCAGCGGGATCCGGAACCCCTCTTCCATCACCATGTCCCGCGGCAGTTCGATATAGACCGGCAGGCTGGAGTGGCGGGCCGCGGCGATCGTCTGGTCAATCTGGCGAAACGCCATCACCGGATCATCGAGCACCGCGGTCGCGCAGGTGATGCGTTCGAATATTTCCCGTTGAAAGGTAAAGGGGCCGAAGCGGTGATGAATGAGCGGATCTTCCTTTTGTTCGCGCACGCCCGGCGCACCGCTGATGACAACGACGGGGGAGGATTCCGCATGCGCGCCGGCGATGGCATTGACGACGTTCAGCGCCCCGACGCCATAAGTGACCGCCAGCGCTCCCATGCCCTGGCAGCGGGCATAACCGTCCGCGGCGAAGGCGGCGGTATCCTCGCGCGTCGTCCCGATATGGCGGATCGGGCTCTTGGTGATTTCCTCGTAAAAACGGAGCACGTAGTCGCCCGGCACGCCGAAGAGGTGGCGTGCGCCGGCGTTATACAGGCTTGCCAGCAGGTACTGGCCGATCGTGGCGGGCGTGCCGTTTTTGCTTCCCATAGGCAAGAGCTTAGCTTCTTACCGCCAACACGCCAGTCTATAAGCGGCTGTTCACGGTACATCCAGCAAACTGGCGCGATGGCCGGATCGACGGTGCCGGGTCACTGTTATTTGTAATTTGTCTATAGGCTGCCATTTTCCCTGACAGGGGCTATGCTTCTACTGTTGCCGGACGAAACCCGGCGAAAGACCTGAAAACGGGGCATTGCGATCCAGGTACCAGGATCAGATGGCGAGATCAGCGCTAACTCCACTCCTTGTAATCGGCTTGCTGCTGGTTTTTAGCTGTGCGGCGCCGACCACAAAACGGCCGGAACCGGACGAGGCGGCGGTTGCCCTGGAAGCGGAAAAGCAGCGCGAATACGCCCTTAAAATGGCCCTGGGCAATCAACAACGGCTCAATCGTGTGGGCTGGCCCATTCTCAGGGCGGGCTTGCCGTTGTGCATAGACAGGAATCGCCGGGCCATCGGTGCCTTTTATGCCAACAAGCACGATTTTCCGAAGGAAATGCAGGATACAGCCGTCTCCCGTTTTGATATGGGAGAAACACTCAAGGTCCATACGGTGATTGATGCCGGCCCCGCAGCCCAGGCCGGTTTAACCGAGGGAGACGTGATCATCAGGGTTAATGATAAACCGGCCCCCGTCGGGAAAGAGGCCAGCCAGAAACTTTCAGAGATCCTCAAGCGGGAAATGGCGGAGGGAAAGGAAATCGCCCTGGAAATCAGGCGCGACAACCTTCCGATCACGCTCCCGGTATCGCCTGTCCAGGTATGCGATTACCCGCTGCTCGTGGCCAATGAAGATCACGTCAACGCCTATGCCGACGGGAACAACATCGTTGTCTTCCAGGGCATGA
>CAZXGW010000250.1:0-2209 GCA_964640355.1 uncultured Enterobacteriaceae bacterium | reverse complement strand
CCGGGTTGGCGCAGGACGACGTTGTGCAGGCGGAGACAATCGAAGTCATCGGCATCACGCCGGCCCACGGCATCGGCCTGCCGGAAAACATGATCCCCTACGCTGTCCAGTCCGCGACGAGCGATGATCTGGCCAGGACAAGGTCCCTTGATCTGAGCGAGTTCATGACCAGGAACCTCGGCAGCATCACTGTCAACGAGGCCCAGAGCAATCCCCTGCAGCCGGATGTCCAGTACCGCGGTTTCAGCGCCTCACCCCTGCTCGGCCTGCCGCAGGGTATCGCCGTCTACCAGAACGGCGTGCGCATCAACGAACCGTTCGGCGACACCGTGAACTGGGACCTGATCCCCGAGTCGGCGGTCGGCAGCATCAACCTGATCGGAGGATCAAACCCGCTGTTCGGCCTGAACACGCTGGGGGGCGCCCTCTCGATCACGACCAAAAACGGCTTTACGCACCCGGGCCACAGCGTGGAGGCCTACGGCGGATCGTTTGAACGGATCGTGAGCACGGTGGAAAGCGGCGCCAACAACGGCGTCCTGGGTTACTTCTTTACCGGCAGTTATTTCGAAGAAGACGGCTGGCGCGACGATTCCGAGTCGGACGCCCTGAATTTTTTCGCGACGCTGAGCTGGCGCCACGAAGCGTCCAGCACCCTGGACCTCAGCCTTTCCCACGGAAACACGGAACTCCGTGGCAACGGCCCCCTGCCCGTACAGCTTCTTGCCCTTGATCGCAGCACGATATTCACGTCGCCGGATATCACCGAGAACAACATGGTCATGGTCAATCTGGAAGGTACGCACTGGCTGAACGATACCGTGCAGCTTTCAGGCAACGTGTTCTACCGCGTGAATGATACCGATTCGTTCAACGGCGACGGAACGGAATTCGTCGAATGCGGATTCGCCGCCAATGCGGGTTTCCTCTGTGAAGATAATGCCGATCTCGGTACGGCTGCGGAAGAAGTCATTGTAGATCAGTTTGGTAATCCGGTATCAGACGCCTTTGACGCCATCAACAATATCAGCAGGCGCGAACAGGAAGGTTTCGGGGGAACATTTCAGACAACTTTCCTGGCTGATCTTTTCGGGCACCAGAACCAGGCCATCGCCGGGGCAAGCTACAGCCAGGGCCTGGCCGACTTTGATTCGCAGGTGGAGATCGCCTCCCTCAACCCGGACCGAAGCACCCTGGGCAGCGGCCTGTTCCTGCCCGACGAGAGCACGGTGATCAAGACCCACACGAGGAGCTGGGCGGTGTATTTTACCGACACCTTCTCGGTCACTGACACCTTTGCGGTTACGCTCTCCGGCCGCTACAACAACACCAGCGTGGTCATCGGCGATCGCAATACGGTCAATCCGGCGCCGGAACTGAACGGTGAACACGACTACGCGCGCTTCAACCCGGCCGCCGGTTTCACGTGGCAATTCACGCCGGCTGTCTCGCTTTACGGCAGTTACAGCGAATCATCGCGCGCACCGACGCCGATCGAACTCGCCTGCGCGGATCCCGATGCACCCTGCAATCTGCCCAACGCCTTTCTCGCGGATCCACCCCTGGACCAAGTGGTGTCCGAAAGCTGGGAGGCCGGCCTGCGCGGCACTCCATTGCCGTCACTGTACTGGCACGCAGGGGTATTCCGCACGGAAAACAAGGATGACATCATCTTCATCAGCACCGGCGGCGTAACCGCCAATGAAGGCTTCTTTGACAATATCGGGGAAACGCAGCGACTCGGCATTGAAGCAGGCGCTGGCGGAAACTGGAACGAGCTGGACTGGTTTATCAATTACTCCTTCGT
Organism: uncultured Enterobacteriaceae bacterium; assembly: GCA_964640355.1. GTDB lineage: Bacteria > Pseudomonadota > Gammaproteobacteria > Eutrophobiales > Eutrophobiaceae > CAZXGW01. The sequence goes on along the minus strand of CAZXGW010000250.1, from coordinate 402 downwards.
CCAGGCCACCTTTGAAACGGATTTTGCCGTCAACAGCCCGAACCATCCCCTTGCGGACGCCAACGACGAGATCTTCGTAACCGACGGCGACCGGATTCCCGGGATTCCGCAACACAATCTGAAGATCGGCGGCGACTATACCCTGGCGCCCGGGCTCAGTATCGGTGCCGATCTGGTCTACAATTCCGGTCAATACCTGCGGGGAGACGAGGCCAACCTGCTCGATACCATCGACGGTTATGCCGTAGTGAACGTGCGCGGTACTTACCGGGTTAACAAATACTTTTCCGTTTTCGCGAAGATTAACAACCTGTTCGATACCGATTATGAAACCTTCGGACTGCTGGGCGAAGCCGATGAGGTCCTGGGGCCGGCCTTTGATGATCCGCGCTTTCTCGGGCC
>CAZXGW010000249.1:0-2227 GCA_964640355.1 uncultured Enterobacteriaceae bacterium | reverse complement strand
CCGGACAGACCGCCCCGGTCCATGGCAGGCAGGATCCACAGAAATTCGCTGAAACCCGGCTACGAGCTGCTCTGGTACCGCATTGAAAATGTGCTGGGCCAGGGCGGGTTCGGCATAACCTACCTGGCCCATGATTTCAACCTGGATCGCAAGGCGGCGATCAAGGAATACCTCCCGAGCGGGCTGGCGCTGCGCGAGAACAGCCAGAAGGTGCAGCCGCTGTCCGTCGATCACGACCTGCAGTACCGCTGGGGACTCGATCGCTTTCTCAACGAGGCCCGCACGCTGGCGAAATTCGAACACCCGAACATCGTGCGCGTCCTGAACGTGTTCGAGGCAAACAACACCGCCTACATGGTGATGAGTTATGAAGAAGGGGAAAATTTCCAGACCGTCCTGAACCGCCGGTTTACCCTGGAAGAAGGCGAATTGCGCACCATCCTCATGGCGCTGCTCGACGGCCTCGAGAAGGTGCACAAAGCGGGATTCATACACCGGGACATCAAGCCGGCGAACATTTTCCTGCGCCGGGACGGCAGCCCGGTGCTGCTCGATTTCGGATCCGCCCGCCAGGCCCTCGCCGTACACACCAGCACCATTACCAACCTGATTTCGCCGGGATACGCGCCGTTCGAGCAGTACCACAGCAAGAGCGATGCCCAGGGCCCGTGGACCGACATCTATGGCTTGAGCGCGACGCTGTACCGCGCCGTGACCGGCGTGCCGCCAAAAGAAGCCGTCGATCGCAGCCGTGAGATCCTGAAGGGATCGGGAGATATCCTCCCGCCGGCCGCCGTGATCGGGCGCGGCCGGTATACGGAACAATTTCTGCACGCCATCGATCATGGCCTGGCATTCCGCGAAGAAGACCGCCCGGAGGACATTGCCGAATGGAAACGTGAGTTCGGGCCGTTCACCGAACTCCCTGCCACGCCGGAGAACGAACGGACATTCGCCGCCGCGGACCGGGGCGGCGAGAGTGTCCCGGAAACTGAAACGGAGCGCGCGGACACCGGGGAAATTCCGGACAGGCGCATTTACAGGACGCTGCAACAGTTTTCGGCCCGTTACGGCCTGGCGGCAGGGGCCGCGTTGTTGATCATCGTATCGGCGGCGGCCGCATGGATGTTTCGAGAAGGCGCGTCCCCGGCACAGGACACCGCCCCGCCCGCGGCCGATGTCGAGCACCGCGCGGAGATGGCGCGCGAGGCGCGAATCAGAACCCTGCTCGCCCGGGCAGAGGCCGATCTGCAGGCACAGCGGCTGACGCTTCCGGAAAACGACAGCGCGCTGTTCCGTTACCGCAAGGTGCTGGAATTCGACCCGTACAACAGCGAGGCGGAGCAGGGCCTGCGCGCCGTCTCCAACAGGCTCGTCATCCTTGCCCGGGATGCCACCGCGGCGGAAGATTTCACGCAGGCGGCGCGTTATCTCGATGAGGCCGCGGCCATTGACCCCGGGTCATCCGATATCCGTCGTGCGGGCGAGGAACTGGCGTTGCAGCGGGCCGCCTATGAGAATGCCGTGGCGGAAATCCGTGCCCGGCAGGAACAGGCACAGGTCATGCTCATGGAAGCGGACGCTGCGGTGGCTAAAGGCGATGTGAAGACCATGACGGCAAAGCTCAATCAGGCGCGCAGTTACGGGGCAGGCGCTACTGCAATCGCGGCCGTGCATGAAAAAATGCGTGCGCGGCTTGCGGAACTCGCTGCCGCCGAGATGGAAAAGGCCCGCAAGGCAGTCGAAGCAGGGGATGCCGACGCCGCCCGCAAGGCGTTAAACCGCGCCAAGGAGATCAAGACGCGGGCGGCGGCGCTCGCGGCGCCGTAATCCCGAGGGCGCTGCCCATGCGTTGCCGAATCGGTGCCGCCCTCATCGTGCTCCCGCTCTGGGCCGGCCCGATGCTGAACACCGCGAACGCGGAGATGCCCACGGACGAACAGATACGGGAACTCGAGCGCAAGGTGCAGCGACTGGAAGCCGACCAGGAAGCGAAACGCCAGGCCGAAGAGGAGACACGTGCCACCCAGGCGCGGCAGGAAGAGGAAAAGCCGCCTGTGCCGGGCATCAGGACCTTCCGCGACAAACTGCAGGACGGCAGCGAAGGTCCGGAGATGGTTCTTATACCGGCCGGCAGCTTCACCATGGGGAGTCCCAGGGAAGAAACGGGGCGTCTCGACAACGAGGGACCGCCGCGTGCGGTTACGATTGCCAAACCCTTCGCCAT
>CAZXGW010000248.1:0-2254 GCA_964640355.1 uncultured Enterobacteriaceae bacterium | reverse complement strand
GGGACGGGCAGTCATGCGGGCAAGATCAGGGCGTCAGACTCTTGCGATTTCGACCAGGTTATCCGACTGGCAGCCGGCCCCGCCCAGATTGCAATGTCCCGAGGAAGTGGTCGAATTAACCGCCGAGCCGCTGCGGGTCAGGCTCAGCCAATAACCCAGATTGGCCATGGCCAATCCCTTGCTGACATCCTCGCTCAATTCCGCCCTGCCCTCAAACGAGCCACGATCGTTGAATACCCGTATATAGTCACCGCTCTTGATGTCACGCGCCGCTGCGTCCACCGGGTGGATTGCAACCGTCAGTTCGCCTTGACGGCGCTGCTGAACCGGCTCATTGGCGTACTGCGTGTTCAGGAATGCATGCGGTTTGGGGGTGATCAGGCTGATTGGAAAACGCCTGGCGAGTTCCTCATCCGCGCCCGATACCTCGCGTGGCGGGATATAGTCCGGGACGGGATCGACGGGATCGCCCGGCTGCATCTCGTTATAGCCATTGCGCCAGACGGGCACGATAAAATTCCCGTTCTCGGCTGCGCTGGCCTTGAACTCGCATTTTCCCGACGGTGTTTTGAAATTACCCTCGGCGTGCGGCGCCCGCTTGTCCGGATCACCTACGTTAAGCCGCAGCCATCCCACTTCTTTAAGTTTCTCCAGGGTGATCCCCTTCATCGCGGGGGAATTCCAGTCATACATATTCAACAACAACTCATCGTCGCTCATATCCCAGTAATCGTCGTCGAAGCCCATCGTCTTTGCCAGACGGCGGAACATTTCAACGTTGGGCACGCATTCACCGGGAGGTTCGATGGCGGGCTGATTGAGCATGACGTACAAATGTCCCCAGGTCACCTGGAGGTCATACTGCTCGGCCTGCAGGGTTGATGGAAGGATGATATCGGCATAACGCGCAGTGTCCGTAAGGAACAGCTCGCTCACCACGGTGAACAGATCCTCGCGCTTCAGTCCTTCGATCAGCTTGTTTGCATTCTGTTGCTGGGACACCGGGTTGGAGTTATGAATGAACAGGGACATAAGGGGTGGATCGAGTTCAAGCTCACCCGTAAGGGCCGCTCCGAGGTCGAGTTCGTTGATGACGCGCGTACCCGGTTTGATCCAGTCCGGCCGTTGTATAAAGTCAAAATTGAACGGGAATTCCCAGATCGGCATCTCAACGGCACCGCCCCCGACATGGCGCCAGGCGCCGACGAGCGCCGGCAAAGAAGTAACAAGTCGAACTGCGTCACCACCACCCGGGGCACGCTCGAGGGCCACGCCCTCACGAATGGCCGAGGGCTGGGTGGTGGCATACTCACGCGCCAGCTTGCGGATATCTTCTGTTGGAATTCCCGTGATCCCGGCGACCATATCCGGGGGATATTGTTTGGCGCGTTCCTTCAGTTCATCGAAGCCGATCGTGTACTTCTTCACATAATCGTGATCGACCAGGTCTTCCTCGATAATCACGTTCATCATGCCCAGCGCCAGGGCGCCGTCCGTCCCGGGCCTTATCTGGATGTGCCAGTCTGCCTGCTTGGCTGTGCGCGTGCGTATCGGGTCAATCACCACGATCTTCGCGCCGTTCCTTCTCGCCCGGAGAATGAAGGGCCAGGCATGCAGGTTGGTGCTCATCATATTCATCGCCCATACGATGATGTATTTCGCATAGGCGAGGCTTTCCACGTCGAGTCCGCCGGTCGGACCCACCGTCATTATCCAGGCCGTTGAGGAACCCGACTCACAGTAGCACTTTTCTCCGATGGTGGCGCCCAGCCGGTTGAAGAAGGCGTCGCCGCTGGTCAGGCCGTTCAGGGTTCCCTGATTCCCCAGGTAACAGTGATTCATGATGGCCTGCGAGCCGTATTGATCGATAATGTCCGTCCAGCGTTTTTTTATCTCCGCAAGCGCTTCGTCATAAGTGATTTGCTTGAACTGCCCGCTGCCTTTCGGCCCCACCCGCTTCAAGGGGTGCAACAGGCGATCCGGGTTGTAGTGATGTTCGGCATAGTTCTTGAGCTTCACGCACAACCCGCCGCGGGTCATCGGATGATCCGGGTCGCCGGTCACCTCCACCAGCCTGCCATCCTCGACGTGGTACAGGAACGCGCAGGTGTCCGGGCAATCCTGCGGGCAGGCGCCTCTGACGATTTTCGTTTCACTTGTATGAGTGGCCATGATAATTCTCCGATAACTTGATAATTTATTTCACGATTTGCCGTTATGTTTTTGTTATTGCTGGCGTGTTTGCACATCCCAC
>CAZXGW010000247.1:0-2268 GCA_964640355.1 uncultured Enterobacteriaceae bacterium | reverse complement strand
AGGGCCTGCACGGCGTTTTCTTCGCCCTGCGCAGCGGCCCTCTGGTACCATTTTTTGGCCGATTCCATGTCCTTGGTTATGCCCCTCCCCTTGGCATAGATGACCCCGAGGTTGAATTGCGCATTCGGATGGCCCTGCTCGGCCGCCTGGCGGTACCAGTTATAAGCCTCAACGTCATTTCTCTCCACGCCTTTACCCTTGCCGTACATGTACCCGAGGATAATCTGCGCATTGATGTGTCCCTGTTCCGCGGCCTTCAGGTACCATTCGAAGGCCTCGCTTTCGTCCTGCGGCACCCCGCGTCCCTTGGCAAACATGCCGGCGAGAATATACTGGGAGTTGACGTCGTTATTCACCGCTGCGCGGTGATACCAGTTGGCCGCCTGTTTCTCGTCTTTCCTTGTGCCGATGCCCCTGGCGTGCATCATCGCGACTGTTACCTGCGCGGTCACGTCGTCCTGCTCGGCGGCCCTGGTGTACCATTTCAGGGCCTCGGCGAAATCCTGCTCGACGCCGCGTCCCTTCGCATAGATCACGCCCAGGTTGAATTGTGAATTCAAGTGGCCTTTTTCGGCGGCCTGCCGGTAGTATTTGAGGGCCGCATGATCGTTCTTTTCAACGGTGATGCCCTTGGCGTACATGAAGGCGAGTTGCGACAGCGCGGCAATGTCGCCCCGTTCCGCCGCATCGCGCAGGGAGAGGAACGCATTTCTTTTCTCCACCGGTGCCTCCGGCGCCAACTGGTCCCGCGGCATCGCCGGTTTTTCGCCCGGCTCGCGAAATACCAGCCTCCACTCGGCGATGGACCGGGGCCTGTCTTCCTGCCTGAACTGCAGGGCGTGGTCCACGGCCTCGAGCAGGGCGGGTGAATAGCGCCCCCGGCCCGCCTCCGCCGCCGGCACGTAGGTGTCCCGGCCGGTATGGCTGATGGCGGCGCTGCGGTCCACTGCGTCCGTCGGCGGGACGCCCACGATCGCGCGGTACAGGGTGGCGCCCAGCGAATAGATATCGGTCCATGGCCCCTGGGTGTCCTTCGCGGTGTTGTATTGTTCGATCGGCGCATACCCTCTCGAAAATACGCTGGTCAGCGTCTGCCGGGAGCTTTCCAGCGACTGCCGCGCCGATCCGAAATCGAGCAGGACCGGATCGCCGTCAACGCGTATGAAGATATTGGCGGGCTTGATGTCGCGGTGAATGAAACCAGCGGCATGAACATGCTTCATGCCGTCCATGATGGGGTTGATGATGCCCCGCAGATCATCTTCGTCGAGCGTCTTGCGGCGGCCGAGGATCTCCTGGAGGCTTTCGCCGAGTTCATAATCCATCACCATGTAGGCCGTGTTGTTCGCTTCGAAGACGTTCCTGACCCTGACGATGTTCGGGTGTTTGAACTTGCCGAGGGTGCGGGCCTCGTCGATAAAACGGCCGAGCCCCCAGTGGTATTTTGCCCGGTGTTCATTGGAAACAGGCTGGGCCTGTCCCTGCTCATCACGGGTGGCCAGATCGACCGGCAGGTATTCCTTGATGGCCACTTCGTGGTCGAGATTCCGGTCATAGGCCAGATAGGTGATGCCGAAGCCGCCCTGGCCCAGGATTTCATTGATCTCGTACCAGTGCAGCGTGCTGCCCGGCTTTAGGGCCATGAGGTGGCTGAATTTCCTGCTCTTGCGCATAATCTGGCCGCCGCCGGAACGTCATGCCGACAGGATGGCGGGGATTTTTGATATATTCAGGTTCGGTCCCCCCTCGCCCGGCGTTTTACATGAAATGGTAAATACAAGATAAATGTCAGAAATGCAATATAACTGCATGAAAATCGCTGAAAAAGTGCAAACTGCCGGACAGGGCTGCCGAAGGATTTGCGCCACGGGGGATGACAACCCAATATAGGGATCTGACATTCTTTAACGCCGCCGTCGCCGTCAGATCGTTCGGCGGGCAAAGGGTACGGACCGAGTTTTCATGGCTTACATCACACAGAGAGCGGAAAGCCCGCTGGCGCGTGGCATTAAATACACCTTGATCCTTCTCGCACTGGTTGCGGTGATCGGTGGATATCTTTACCTGAATCCTTCCGTGTGGCAGGAGTGGCTGAAAGGAACCCCGCTCGAACCTCCAGCCAGGGTGACTCAATTGTACAAATGGCGCGATGCCGCCGGGCAATGGCAGATTACGGATACGCCCCCCGCCGCGGGGGTTGCCTATGAGGTACTGGAGTACCGCAGCGACACGAACGTGATGCCCCTCGTCCCCAGGGAAGAGTGAGTA
>CAZXGW010000246.1:0-2282 GCA_964640355.1 uncultured Enterobacteriaceae bacterium | reverse complement strand
TTGGTGCCGAGGAGAGGACTCGAACCTCCACGGGTCGCCCCACTGGTACCTGAAACCAGCGCGTCTACCAATTCCGCCACCTCGGCAGGTGCAGAAACAGGCGGCGGACTTTAACCAGCCGCAGGACCATTGTCAATGAAGAGAACCACGAAACAAAACCGGCGCAGGCGCAAACAGGATCCGATGCCGGATAAGCAGAGGATCCTGGATTTTCTCGCGCAGTCCGGTAAACCGCGCCGTATCGACAGGATTGCGGAAGCCCTCGGGATAACGGATGACGCCGGCGGGCGCCTGCTGGAAAAACAGCTCCGGGCCATGCAGCAGGAGGGGCTCGTCATCAGGAATCGCCGCGGCGGATATGGTCCGGTTGACAAGATGGATCTTCTGAGCGGCACGGTGACGGGACACCCCGACGGCTACGGTTTCATGAAGGCGGATGCCGGCGGCAGCGATCTTTATCTTTCGCCCCGCGAGATGAAGAGCCTGATGCACGGTGACCGCATCCTTGCGCAGGTGACCGGCGTGGACCGGCGCGGGCGCCGGGAAGGGGCCGTCGTGGAGGTGCTGGAACGCGCCAACCGGCAGGTTGTCGGGCGTTATCTCCGCGAGGGCGGCATTGGTTTTGTCGTGCCGGACAACAAGCGCCTGCATCTGGATGTCCTGATACCCGCCGGCAGCGAGGTGGGCGCAAAATCAGGGCAATACGTGGTCGCCGAGATTGTCCAGCCACCGGATCGGCATACGCCGCCGGCGGGAAGGATTACCTCCATTCTCGGCGACCATATGACGGCGGACATGGCGGCGACTATTGCCATGCTCACCTTCGACTTGCCGTACGAGTGGCCGCCGGCGGTCCTCCGGGAAGCGGGCCGGTTCGGGCGGCGCGTCATTGCGGTCGACCAGAAGGGAAGGGAGGATCTGCGGAACCTTCCATTTATCACCATCGACGGCGAGGATGCGCGGGATTTTGACGATGCCGTATATTGCGAAAGACAGGGCAAGGGCTGGCGGTTGCTGGTCGCCATCGCCGATGTCTCCCATTACGTCCGCGCCGGGTCCGCCCTCGACCGGGAGGCGGCGCTCAGGGGCAATTCCGTTTATTTCCCGAGGCGCGTGATCCCGATGCTTCCCGAGATCCTGTCGAATGAACTCTGTTCCCTGAATCCCGCCGTGGATCGGTTGTGCATGGTGTGTGAACTGAACATCAACAGCCAGGGCGGAACACGGCGCTACCGCTTTTTCGAGGGCGTGATCCGTTCGGCGGCCCGGATGACCTATAACGGTGTGGCCGCGATCCTCGCCGGGGAAAACGCATCCCTGCGCAAGGCGTACAAGCCGCTGGTGCCGCACCTCGAGAACCTGTATACCCTTTACCAGTTGTTGCACAGGCGGCGCAAGGCCAACGCCCTGATCGATTTTGAATCGACGGAGTCGTGGTTCGAATTTGCCGACGACGGCCGCGTCCTGCGTATTCACGCCCTCGAGCGCAATGATGCCCACCGCATGATTGAGGAATTCATGCTCGCGGCGAACATCGCCGCGGGTGAATTTCTCGAGGCGCAGGGCATACCCTGCCTGTACCGCGTCCATGATACGCCCGCCGAGGAAAAGCTGGATGATCTTCGCACCTTCCTCGGCGAACTCGGTTTGCAGCTCGGCGGCGGCGATCAGCCCCAGGCCAGGGATTACGCCCGGCTGATCGACCGGATCAGGGACCGGGAAGACAGGCACCTGATCGAGACGGTGCTCCTGCGCAGCCTGCCGCTGGCCGTGTACCGCGCCGTCAACGTGGGCCATTTCGGCCTCGGCTTCCCTGTTTACGCCCATTTCACTTCGCCGATCCGGCGCTATCCAGATCTCTTGATCCATCGCGCCATACGGCACCTTTTGCGACGCGCCACGGCGGGCGGTTTCAATTACAGCCGCGACGACATGGAGCGGTACGGCAAACACTGTTCGATGACGGAACGCCGCGCCGATGAAGCGACGCGCGAAATCGTCCGCTGGTACAAGTGCGATTACATGCGCGAGAAGGTCGGCGAGGTGTTCAACGGGGTCATCAGCGGCGTCACGTCATTCGGCCTGTTCGTCGAGCTGAACGACATATTTGTGGAAGGGCTGGTTCATGTTACCGCACTGCCGATCGATTACTATCATTTTGATCCGATCCGGCACCGGTTGCGCGGAGAACGCAGCGGCCGAAATTACCGTCTCGCCAACCGCGTCCGGGTCAAGGTGACGCGCGTTGACGTCGATGACAAGAAAATCGATTTTGAACTGGT
>CAZXGW010000245.1:0-2314 GCA_964640355.1 uncultured Enterobacteriaceae bacterium | reverse complement strand
GGTCTGACCCCTTTACTTTCACCGATCACGCAGCGAGCTGGCGCAATACGTAGTGCAGGATGCCGCCGTTACAATAATAGTCCCACTCCTTGGGGGTATCCACGCGCACGGCTGCACTGAAGCGCGTCTCATTGCCGTCGTCTGACTTCGCGATCACGGTGACTTCCTTCGCGCCGGCGGCCAGTCCTTCAATGGTGTAAACCTCCTTGCCGGTCAGGTCGAATGCTTCTGCATTCTCCCCGTTCCGGAACGTCAGCGGCAGCACGCCCATCCCGACCAGGTTCGAGCGGTGTATGCGCTCAAAGCTTTCGGCGATCACCGCCCGCACGCCCAGCAACTTGGTGCCCTTGGCGGCCCAGTCGCGCGATGAACCGGTGCCGTACTCCTTGCCGGCGATCACGAGGAGCGGCACGTGCTCCTGTTGATAACGCATGGCAGCATCATATATCGACATCTTGTCACCGGAAGGCTGGTGTACAGTCCAGCCGCCCTCCGTCCCCGGCGCCAGCAGGTTGCGCAGGCGGATGTTTGCGAAGGTCCCGCGCATCATGACTTCATGATTGCCGCGGCGCGAACCGTACGAATTGAAATCTTTGGGTTCTACCCCACGCTCAATCAGATATTTTCCCGCCGGGCTGTCGGGCTTTATCGATCCCGCGGGGGAGATGTGGTCGGTGGTAATGGAATCGCCGAGCAGGGCCAGTACCCTGGCGTTCCGGATCGGTTCCATGTCGCCGGGTTCACTGCTCATGTTTTCGAAATACGGTGGGTTCTGCACGTAGGTGGAATTATCATCCCATTGGTACAGGCTGGAGTCGGGTACCTCCAGGCTGGCCCAGCGGCTGTCGCCGGCGAACACGTGTTCATAACTCTGCCTGAACATCCCGGAGGTGATCGTGCCTGCCATGATGTCATTGATTTCCTTCTGGGTCGGCCAGATGTCCCGGAGATACACCGGTTCCCCGTCCCGATCCGTGCCGATCGGATCCTTCATCAGATCGATAATCATCGTTCCGGCGATGGCGTAGGCGACGACGAGCGGGGGAGAGGCCAGGAAATTCATCCTGACCTCGGGGTGGACGCGGCCCTCGAAGTTGCGGTTGCCGGACAGGACAGCGCTCACGATGAGATCGCCTTCCTGGATGGCGCGGCTTACGTGCGGCGGCAGCGGTCCGGAATTGCCGATGCAGGTGGTGCACCCGTAACCGACGATGTTGAATCCCAGGCTGTCGAGATGAGGGATCAGGCCGGCCTTGTCCAGGTAATCACGCACCACCAGGGAACCGGGGGCGAGGCTGGTCTTGACCCAGGGCTTGACCATCAATCCGCGTTTGCCGGCTTTTTTCGCGAGCAGGCCGGCGCCGACCATGACGGACGGGTTGGAGGTGTTGGTGCACGAGGTGATCGCGGCTATCACGACCGCGCCGTCTTCAAGGTCGAATTCTTCGCCGTTACCGGCATGGACCCTTACGATGCCGGTATGACGGGCTTCTTCGCCGTCCACCGCCGTGCCGCCCCCTTCATCCTCAAATTGCGCAACTTCCACGTGCCTGGCCGGCGATCCCTCTCTTTTGTCCTGCATGAGGTGAAGGTGCCGGGCGATTTTTTCCCTGGCGCGCCGTAACAGGATCCTGTCCTGGGGTCGCTTTGGCCCGGCGAGACACGGTTCGATGGTATGCATGTCGAGATGCAGCGTGTCCGTGTACTCGGCCTCGATGGCATCGGCGCCGCGCCACAGGGATTGGGCCCGGGCATAGGCCTCGACCAGCGCGACCTGATCGTCCGATCGACCGGACAGCCGGAGGTAGTTCAATGTCTCGCCGTCGATGGGGAAGATCCCGCAGGTCGCGCCGTATTCCGGGGCCATGTTGGCGATCGTCGCCCGGTCGGCCAGCGGCAGGTTGTCCAGTCCCTCGCCGTAAAATTCCACGAATTTGCCGACCACGCCTTTTTTGCGCAGCATCTCGACAACGGTGAGGACGAGATCGGTAGCGGTGGCCCCTTCCGGCAATGCGCCGGTCAGCCGGAAGCCGATGACCTGGGGTATCAACATGGTGATCGGCTGGCCGAGCATGACCGCCTCGGCTTCGATCCCCCCCACGCCCCAGCCAAGCACCCCCAGTCCGTTGATCATGGTCGTGTGCGAGTCCGTGCCGACCAGCGTATCCGGGTAGGCCTGCCAGGCGCCGTTCTTTTCCACAGCGAATACCGTGCGTGCCAGGTATTCCAGGTTGACCTGGTGGACGATGCCGGTGTCCGGTGGAACGACCCTGAAATTCGAGAACGCCTGCTGTCCCCAGCGCAGGAAGCTGTA
>CAZXGW010000244.1:0-2339 GCA_964640355.1 uncultured Enterobacteriaceae bacterium | reverse complement strand
CATCCGCATCGCGGACGGTGACAATGGGTGTGTTACGATCAGCCAATGGCTTTGCGCTATCCTTATGACCGCCGGGACGGGCGGAAATACCCGGTTCAAGGGGACCGGATGAGCCCGGATCAAGGGGCCCCGGGCGCCGATTCATGTTAACACCATTACTGACCGACATCATTCTGATCCTGGTACTGGCGCTGGGCCTGTGGATCGCTTTCCGGCTCACGGCACGGGGCACGGATACCCAGTCCACGCGGCTGGATGCCCGCCTCGAGGAGCAGCACCGGCGGATCGACGGCATCGACCAGCGGCTCAGTGACCTGAAACTGGAACAGGCGGAGGCGGCGGCGCAACTGCGCGAACGCCTGGTCGGCTCGTTCGCCGAGCTCAGGGAGGAGCTGCGCACCATCCTCGCCGAACACAACAGGAGTTTTGAACAACGCCAGGGCGAGGCGATCAAACAGATCGCCGATGCCCTCCAGGGCGGGATGACCCAGATCCAGAAGCAGGTCGGCGATACCCTGTCACGCGGTACCGAGGAGCTCGGCAAGCGCATGGACGGGCTGACGGAAAAAACCGACCTTCGCCTGCAGGAGATCAGCGGCCAGGTGGAAAAACGCCTGGCGGAGGGATTCGAGAAAACCACGGCGACGTTCACCGACGTCGTCAAGCGCCTGGCCCTCATCGACGAGGCGCAGAAAAAGATCACGGAGCTGTCCAGCAACGTGGTCAGCCTTCAGGAAGTCCTCGCGGACAAGCGGTCCCGCGGGGCATTCGGCGAAGTGCAGTTGAGCGCCCTGATCCAGAATGTTCTGCCGGAATCCAGTTACGCCATGCAATACACCCTGCCCAACGGCACCCGCGCCGACTGCGTGCTGTTCCTGCCCGAACCCACCGGGATGGTGGCCATCGATTCCAAGTTTCCCCTGGAGTCCTACCGCACCATGACCAATATCGAGCTGGGGGAAGCCGAGCGCAAGGCGGCGGAACGGCAGTTCAAGCAGGACGTGTTGAAGCACATCACCGACGTCGCGGAAAAATACATCCTGCCGGGCACGACCTCCGACGGGGCGGTGATCTTCATCCCGGCCGAGGCGATCTTCGCCGAGATCCAGGCCCATCATCCCGACCTGGTGGAAAAGGCCCACAAGGCCAGGGTCTGGATGGTCTCGCCCACCACCCTGTGGGCCACCCTGAATACCGCCCGGGCCGTGCTGAAGGACGCCGCCACCCGCGAACAGGTGCACATCATCCAGGAGCACCTGACCCACCTCTCGAAGGATTTCCAGCGCTTCCAGGTGCGCATGGACGCCCTGTCTCAACACATCAAGCAGGCCCACGAGGACGCCGAAAACGTGAACAAGTCCGCCAAAAAGATCAGCAGCCGGTTCGAAAAGATCGAGCGGGTGGAACTTGAAAATGTTTCCCCTGTCCCAATTTCTATAGACGATCAGAGCGAAATATCGTAGTATTGCTTTGCATCAAAATAAATTTTTATGTCAATCAATAGGTAGCGCAATAAATTGAAGGGGTTTTTGCGAATTCCTTCCTAACTTGATGAACCAGCTCAAGGCCATTATTTTCGACGTCGACGGCACCCTGGCCAATACCGAAGAAATCCACCGGCAGTCTTTTAATGCCGCCTTTGACGAATTCGGGCTCGGGCGCAACTGGTCCGAACAGGAATACGCCGATCTGCTCCTCATCTCCGGCGGCCGGGAGAGGATATACACCTGGCTCAAGTCGCAGGACGCCGCCCTGAAGGGCGATCTGGACCTGCGCGAATTCAGCCTCCGCATTCACGAGCGCAAGTCGGAGATTTACCGGGAAAAACTCGTCGCGGGACATATCGGCCTGCGCAGCGGCGTGGCGCGGCTGCTCAACGAGGCGGGACAGGAGGGCATCAGGCTGGGCATCGCTACCTGCACCTCGCGGCAGAATGTCGAGACGCTCCTGAACAACGCGCTCGGTGCCGGCGCCATCGACCGCTTCGGCACTGTCGTCACCTGCGATATCGTGACCGACAAAAAGCCCTCCCCCGTGGTGTATCAGTACGCCCTGGCCGAACTCGGATTGATTCCGGCCGAGTGCCTCGCCATTGAAGATACGACCAACGGCAATCGCGCGGCGCTGGCCACGGGGTTGAAAACCGTCATCACCACGCATGCCTTTACCGTCAACGAGGATTTCAGCGGCGCGAGTCTCGTGCTCGACCAGCTCGGTGAACCGGGCCAGCCGTTTTCCATCCTTGCCGGCGATGCCTTCGGTTACAGTTACGTAGACATGGCCCTGCTGCGAAGAATCCATGGCAGTTACGAATTCGAAAAGCCCGCCGGCTGGAGCGA
>CAZXGW010000243.1:0-2344 GCA_964640355.1 uncultured Enterobacteriaceae bacterium | reverse complement strand
GGATGAGTTCTTCGCCGTCGTTTTTGGGATTGTTGACCTTCGGGGTGACGGGATAACAGATCATGGTGTTGGCACCGTCGTAGGGTTTCAGCAGATCGCCGGCACCGTTCAGCAGCCAGTCGTCATACTGGTCCGGGTCGAGGATTACCGGCATCCGGTTATGGATCGGCGCCGCAACGCTGTTCGCATCGGTCGTGATGATCGCGCAGCTTTCCATCCTTTCGTCTTCATGCTCCCAGTATTCCCACAGGCCGGCGAAGGAAAACAGGTCGGCCTCCTTCAGCCTGAAATAATACGGCTGTTTCCGGCCCTTCGGTCCCTGCCATTCGTAATATCCGTTGGCCGGGATGAGGCAGCGCCTTTTCCGGAAGGCCTCGCGGAAATAGGGCTTGACCGCGACCGTTTCCGCCTTGGCATTGATCGCGCTGAACCGGCTGCCGGAGGTGTACCAGCGCGGGATGAGGCCCCAGTGGCAGTTGGCGAGTTCTCGCCGCTGATCCTGCTGACGGATGACGGGGATCGTGGCGGAGGGTGTGACGTTATAGCTTTTGAGGAATTCGCCCGTTTCCGCGAGCCGATAGTGCTCGGCGATGTCCCTGGCGTCGCTGATGATGGAGAAACGGCCGCACATGATGGCTTTTTTTCGTTGCCAGGAAACCGGCAGCGCCGCATATCCTGGCACCGCGGCAACTATAACACTTTCGCCCCCGCGATCAATTTCACAGCTTGAGTTCCTTCTCCAGTTCGAGTTCGTATTCAAGCTGCTGGAGGCGGGCGCTGATGCGTTCCTGCTGGTAGTAGGTCAACTGGGTGTTGTGCTGCGTGTGTTTCAGGCGGTCGATCGCCAGCTTGGTTTCACCGGAGAGGTAATAGTATTCGGCCTTCGCCATGGCCGATTCGGCCACAAAGCCGGTCTCCGCCTCGGCCTGTGACAGCAGGTCATAGTGAATGAGCGTGGGCTCGTTGTTTCTGGCGTATTTGCGGAGCAGCTCCCTCGCTTCCAGGGGCTGCTTCGTGTTCAGCAGCGCCCGGGCGTAGGCAAGCACCAGCGGCCGGTAATCCGGGTACAGCCTCATCGCTTCGCGGTAGATGTTGACAGCGGCGTTGAAATTTCGCTGCGCGGATTCAAGCCGGCCCATGGCGAGCAGGTAGGCGATGTTTTCCGGATCGTCTTTCAGCAGGATCCGGAGCTGCTCTTGTGCCTTGGGAAAATTGTTCGCCTTCATCAGCGCAAGGGCGTAGCCGTAGCGCGCCGCGGTTTTGTCGCGGTTGTCATCGGCGGCGAGCTGCTGCTCGAAGATCTTTATGGCGTCCGCCGGATTCTCGTGGGCAAGCACCGTCAGCCGTGCGCGCACCAGCTCGAAGTTCCTGCTGTTCGGGTAGTCCCGGCGGGGATACTGTTCCGCCCGCGCGATGGAATCGGCGATACGCGTTGAAGTCAGCGGGTGCGTCCTCAGGAATTCCGGGGCGTTTCCCTGGTAGTATCGCGAGGACTGCTGCAGGCGCTCGAAGAAGGACGGCATGCCGCGCGGGTCAAACCCCGAACGGGCGAGCAGTTGCATGCCGATCCGGTCCGCTTCTTCTTCATTTTCGCGGGTGAAGTTGATCTGGTACTGCGCGCCGACCCCGCTGACGACGGCGAGCGCCGCCTGCCCGGCCTCGGGATTGGCGATGCCGAGCAGTATGGCGCCGACCACGGCGGCGGCCATGGGCATGTTGAATTTGCTCGCCGCCTCGAAGGTCCGCGCCATGTGGCGCTGGGTCACGTGGGCGATTTCGTGCGCCAGCACGCCGGCGAGTTCGCTTTCCTTTTCGGAATTGAGGATCACCCCGCTGTTGATGCCGACGACCCCGCCGGGCGCGGCGAAGGCGTTGATCTGGGGGTTATTGATGACGAAAAAGGTGAACGTGAGCTGGTTGTCGTCGCTGTTGGCGACAAGCTGGTAGCCGATGGACTGGATATAGGATTCAACTTCCGGGTCCTGGATCAACGGCGTGTTCTGCCGCACCTGGCGCATGACCGCCTGCCCCAGCCGGCGTTCGAATTCGGGCGATACCACGCTGCCCGCCGAATCGCCGATACTCGGGAGGTCCTGCAGTGACCCCGCGCGCAATGGACTGACCGCCAGGGCGAGCATTATTAGAAGCAGAATTTTCACGAATCTGGTCTGTGCACAGCAATGTGGCTATATTGGAGCAGCTTCCACTCCGGCGGGTTCCGTGACGGCGCCAGCGCCGGACCGGAGGGGCCATCCCTGGGGAACTGATTCAACGGCAAGTTTACCATAGGGCGCCGGGCCTTGGACGGTCCGGCCGGATCAGAGCGCCAGGGGCGAGCCGGATT
>CAZXGW010000242.1:0-2350 GCA_964640355.1 uncultured Enterobacteriaceae bacterium | reverse complement strand
TGGTGTCGGCGAGATCGGTGGCATACACGAGTTTCTTCCCGGGCCGGATCAGCACCAGCTCATCGCCCAGCGTGCCGGCAGGCATCGCCTTGCCGTCCGGTAACGCGACGGTGGCCTTGCGGTGGCCCGCCATCAGCGCCTGTTTCAACGCCGTCAGCCACGGCCCCGGTTCCAGCTTCATTGCGAGCAGGCGGTCTTTGCGGATATTGATCTCCTGGTCCAGCTCCAGGGTAAAGGCCAGCACCGGGGTGCGATGATCCAGTTCCACGGCCCGGATGCGAAAGCCCTTGTCTTCGTGCAGTACGCCCTCGGCCACGGCGGCTTCGCCGGAAAATTCGCACACCCCTCCGCCTGCCCGGATCTGAAAACGCCGTACTTGATCGCCATGGAGTTCCGCGATCAGAAACTGCGGGCCGCTGTCGCCGATCCGGTCCCACAGGAAACCCTGGATGAACCCTTCGATGTTTTTGGCGAGGCCGGGCGGGCCATACACCCTGCACGGCGGCAGTCCGTTCAGGCGGGAACGGAGCAGCCACGGGAAGCCGCTGATGTGATCCATGTGCGCATGGCTGATGAACACGTCGGTCACCTGGTGGGCGAGGCGGGCCGGCAGGCGCACGCCGTCGCCCAGATCGAACAGCAGGCTGCGGCCCTGGTGCCGCAGGCGCAGGTGCAACAGCGGATCACCAAACACGCCGTTGAGCAGGCTGAAATCCACGTGACCGATTCGCCCCACAACCCGTGGTCCGCCGCTTTGATCGGGCGATGGTGTCACATCCGCCGGCGGAAGATACTCGATAGGCTCCGCCTTGAACGGTGCGGCCGATTCAAGCACGCCTTCCGGGGTGCGCACGGCATCGCGCACGAGGACCGTAGCGGTGGGGGTAGCGCCCGCGGGCAGCAGGACCGTTAACTGCCCGCTGTCCAGCCGTTCCACTTCGCCCATGGCCGTGGTCTCGTTGTGCCGGAGAAAGGCCAGTTGCCGTCCCACCCAGGCGCTCGCTTCATCGAGCGGGGGCGGTGTGCCGATGAAGTTGATCTCCTGTATACCGATCCGGTGCGCAAGCCTGTCCCCAAGACAGGCATCCCACAGTGCGGTGCGCCGCCGCGCCCTGGCGCGCTTGCCCGGGCGCTTGGCTTCCGCGGGGGCATGGATCAGAAATACATTCATCCTCGATGCGTTGTCTTGAGTGGCGTTCCCCACTCCAACTCCTTTCTCGGAGGGAGGGGGAACAAATGCCAGGATCTCATCCAGTAACGGCGGTGATCGATCGCTTGCGGTCAGCAAGAGGACCGTGTCGATCTGCGCCGCTTCGATCAGCCCTTCGAGGAGTTCCCTGCCAGCCATGCCCCGTATGACGCCGGGGCCGTCGAGCAGGATCACGCCCTCGAGGGAGTTCTTTGCCAGCCGGCGGACCGCCGCGACCAGGGGCAGGCGAAAACGCCCGGCATCGAGCGTACACAGGGCCGCAATCTCCTCGATCCGCCAGTTGTTCTCGACCCACTTCGCCAGGGTGACGGCGCCCGGCACGCCGAAGGCCGGTGATCCGGGATCGGCACCGAGGCACCAGCACCGCCGGCCTGCGGCGTTCAACGCGCGGCCAAGCTCTGCGGCCAGCGTGGACTTGCCCGTGCCCGGCGGGCCGAACAGCATCACCCGCCGATCCTGTGCACACACCGCTTCGATAATAGCCGTCGCGGCATTGGGCAACAGGGGGATGTCTGTGCGGGGCCGGCTGGTCATGGACATCTGCGTTCGGGCTGGACCGGGGTAACCTTGTTGGTTGGGCAGGGAATCTGTATGGGAAGCCGCATGATTATAAAGCCTGGTGCCCATGTCCGGGGGCGAAATTAAACCCCATCGGCCCGGTAATTCCACTGCATTCAGTGGTATCGTTGTTTACCTGTGCTTATCGCGGTGCAATTGACCTGGATCAAGGCGCCGGGATACGGGTGGAGTATTTTTCAACAAATTGCCAGGCAAAAGCCTGAGGAGGATCACATGGCAGCGTTTCTGGGCGATATTGCATTTCTGTTCGGTATTTTGATCATTGCGGCGGGTTTGATGGCTTTGCATCGGGCGATCACCGATCCGCACCCGGTATTGCTGAAGACCACGGGCATCGTCCTGCTGGCGGCGGGCATCGGCACGGCGTTGTGCACCGGCTATTACTACCTGAAATATCATTTCGCGGGCGATCTCGAGCATCCGTATCCCATCGTGGCGGGCGAGATGTCCAGGATGCAGGAGAAGCTCGGCAGGATGCACAGGATGAAAATGATGGGCGGTGAAATGGACCGGGAACGGTCGCGCATGGACAGGCGGGGCGGTGGCAGATCGGCTGAGCCG
>CAZXGW010000241.1:0-2365 GCA_964640355.1 uncultured Enterobacteriaceae bacterium | reverse complement strand
TCAAATCTGTTGCCGAAGCGATCGGTTTCGAGTATCCGGTAAAAACTCGCCATCATGCGCATGTTTTCCGTGACATACCAGTTCAGGCCGAAGGCGACGCCGCGCATTTCCCCGCCGGTCAGGCCGGCGTCGGCATCGTTGAGATCGATCGCATCGTAGCGGGCGGCCACCTGCCATGCCCCGATACCGCCTTTGCCGACGATGCCTTTCGGCTTGACCTTGTCGTACTGGGCCTTGCTGGTCTTGAAGACCATGGATTCACCGGTAAGGAAATAGGCGGCCTCGACGTAGTAACCGTCCAGGGACGCGTCGTCAGGAGGGGTGGCGCCGGAAGGCGCGGGCTCCGTGTTGACATCCCACCGGGTGTATTCACCGCCGAGCGAGAATGGCCCGTAAACCAGCAGCGCCTCGGCATTGAAGGCGAGGATATCGTCGGCGCCGAGGGGACGGCCGACGCCGTTTACCCCGAAATTGGCGTCGACAAAACGATCATCGACCACGTGCCATATGCCGGGCCGCTGCCGCACCCTGACCTCGGAATCCAGCGGGTCCCGGTACCACACGGCGCCGCCGATGTTGACAAGATGACTGTCATCCTGCATCCAGGGCAGGAAGGTGCCGCGCGCCGCCACGCTCCATTGTTCGTCGCATTCGTCAAATCCGGTCAGGCAGGCATCCGGATCTTCGCCGTCTGGCCCGGCGAAGATTCCGCCGTGCAGGGTCCAGCGCTTGCTGGCGCCGTGGGTAAAGGCGGCAACGCCGAGATGCCGGGCCAGCTGCAGGGTGCCGTCCGCCAGGAACGGGCGTTCGGTAAAGAGCATGTACTTGGAACTGGAAAGCGTGGCGAAGCCGAAGGGTATATGCTGCTGTCCGGCCTTTATCCACCAGTTGCCGTCCTTGTAACCGATATAGGCGTCTTTCATGGCGACCTCGGCATCGGCGAAATCCAGTTCGAGCTTCCAGATCCAGTGTTTCCACATCAGGCCTTCCATGCCCAGCCGCGCGCGGCGTATCTCCGCGCCGCTGCCGAGCTTGTTTTTGTCGGAATGTATCCAGCTGTAATCCGCCATGATGCGGCCGATCGGCTGCCACTCGAAATCGCCGTCCGATGAAGTGATTTTCAACTTGCCTTTGGTATCTATCTTGGGTATATCTTTTACCCTGGCTTCCATCCGTGTTTTCACGTCCTCCACCACCTCGGCATCGGATTTGGCGGCATTCACCAACAGCTCGTATTCTTCCTGTGTAATGCTGCCCTTGTCCCGCAGGATCTTCAACAGGTCCAGCATGGCTTCGTTGGCTGCGAAGCCCGGCGCAGACACGGCCGTCAGACATGCCAGAATTACCGCACCACACAGTGATTTTATGCGTTTGTATCTCAACACGACCGGACTCCTTACAATTTTCAAATGAAAGGAAATCGAATTTACGGAGCTCTCCGCCCAGGACCTGCGAGACGATCGACTCCGGTTTCCAGCAGGGCAAAAGATAGACAGATCGTATTGCAGTGATATGAAACTTATGTGGCAGACAGATTAAGAGAGTATGTCCCTTGTGTGACGGGATTGAATGTACAGCTTTAAGATTTGCTCCCTGAAGCCGTATGGAGCAATGATCCGGCGCTCCCTGTCATTAAATTGTAATACGCATGTCCTCTAATAGGTTCATGCTTGAAGCAGGTGTTATGGACAGGAAAGGAAGGATACTCATCATCGAGGATGAGGCGGCCATCCGGGAGATGGTCGGCTATTCCCTGATGAAGGATGGGTATGCCTGCCGGGAGGCCGCCGATGCCGAACAGGCGCGCGCAATCCTCAATGAGGAAAAACCCGATTTGATCCTGCTCGACTGGATGCTGCCGGGCATGAGCGGTATCGATTACCTGCGCCGCCTGAGAAACGACAGCGGCACCCGGGACATCCCGATCATCATGCTGACCGCCAGGGGCGAGGAAGCGGACATGGTCCGCGGTCTCGATACCGGCGCGGATGACTATATCACCAAGCCGTTTTCCACAAGGGAGCTGCTGGCGCGCCTGAAAGCCGTTTTGCGGCGGTACGTCGCGGACGATCCGCTGGCGATAGTCGAGGTCGAAGGCCTGAAGCTCGATCCGGGCACCCACCGGGTCAGTGCGGCCGGGCAAACCATCGAGATGAGCCCGACCGAATTCAGGCTCTTGCATTTCTTCATTACCCACCCGGAAAGGGTTTACACGCGCACCCAGTTGCTGGATCACGTCTGGGGCCGGAACGTGTACGTCGAAGAGCGGACCGTCGACGTTCATATCCGGCGTCTCAGGAGGACCCTCGAGCCGTCCGGTTGCGACAGGTACATCCAGACGGTGCGCAGTATCGGTTACCGTTTT
>CAZXGW010000240.1:0-2385 GCA_964640355.1 uncultured Enterobacteriaceae bacterium | reverse complement strand
TTAATTAAAGGGCTCTGACCCCTTTAATCCTCGATTGTAATATTTTTCCGGCAAGCCTTCCGGCAGGCTGATGCTGAATTCCCCGTCCAGTGCTTTCAGCAGCCGGGCATCCCGATCGTAGATATCCTTCCTGAACTGCACGACGTCATCTGCTTCAATGACTACCGTCCAGTAGAGCAGCATGATGGTCAGGGGCTCGGGCAGGGACACCGTGCGGGTTTTGCCGGTAGCGATGGCCTCCGCAATCTCCTGCGGGCCCCAATTTTCCGGATCAGCCAGCACCAGTTCGGCCAGGTCGAGGGGGTTCTCGACGCGGATGCAGCCGGAGCTGAAGGTCCGCTCCGGGTTGGCAAATAATTTCTTGTGGGGCGTATCGTGCAGATAGACGAAATACGGGTTGGGAAAAATGAACTTGATCCGGCCCAGGGCGTTTTCCGGCCCCGGCAACTGGCGCAGCGTGTAAGGAAATTTCTTTCCGGTAATGGCGGACCAGTCCAGGCTCTCCGGTTCCACCCGCCTGCCTTCCCGGTCCAGCATCTCGAAGCGCTGCTCCCGTAGATAGGCGGGGTTCTGGCGTGCCTTTGGCAGGATATCGTTGCGCAGGATACCCGGCGGCACGGTCCATGTCGGGTTGAACACCAGGTAGTTCATTTCGGCTCTGAACACGGGCGTTTTCCGGTAGGATTTTCCCACCATCACCCTGGAGCGCCAGACCAGCCTGTTGTCCCTGACGAGATAGGCCTCGAACCCGGCGATATTGATGATCAGAAAATCGCCCCGGATGTCCTTGAGCACCCAACGGCCCCGTTCCAGGTTGGCCCGGATCTGATCGATGCGATCCTCCACGGGCACGATCATGGCGGCAAGCGTCTGTTTGCCGGCCACGCCGTCCGCATCGAGGCCATGACGCTGCTGGAACTGCGTGACCGCGGCTTCAAGCGAGTCGTCGAAATGATCGGGGGCGCCTGGCGCCTCGTCCGTCAGGATACCCTCGGCCAGCAATCTACGCCTCAATACGGCTACCCGCGGATCAGTCATACCGCGCTTCAGCGAAGGACCCGGCGGCACTGCCGGCCAGCCGCCCCGCGCGAGGATGCCCCGGTAGTCGGCCAGCGCCTTTTTATAGCGCGCATAAAACGGCTGGCGTGGAATGGCGCGGTCGATGTACGCACGGATCGAGTCCGAATCGATAGCCGCCTGGATGATCGCCGCAGGTTCCTCGTTTCCCAGGCTCCGGTCCAGGTTCCAGGAAGGATCGAGGCTTCTCGGATCGACCTTTCCAAACCGCAGGTGATACCCGAGCCGCACCAGGCTTTCGGAGAGGAGGATATCGAAATCGACCCGTTCCTCGTCCGTCAACCGGCCGCCTTTCCCGTGAAAATTCACGAGGCTTTCGAGCAGGTAATCTTCCGGCTTCAGGCCCTCGCCGTCGATCTCCCGGATGATGCCGATGAGTTCTTCCTGCTTGCCGGGATCCTCCCAGGCGAGCGAAAAATTCCGGTTTGCATAGAGTTCCGGAATCAGGCGCGTCGCGGCGATCCTGTTTCCGTCGAGGTAGAGCATGGCGCTGTCCTGAAGTTGCGCCATCCGCGATTGCATGATCTGCTCGTGGCCGCCGGTTTGAGAATGCGCTTCTTCCGCGGCGGCGGCCACCGGCCACAACAGCAAAACAAAAAACAGCTTGATAATCGGATTCAAGATCCTTATATATGGCACGTCGGAACCGGCCGGCAGGTACTGCCGGCACACAGGTGGGGAAGCACTGGTCGAGCGGAACCGCAAAACCAGCGGTTATTTCCCGGTTTAACAATCAAACAACAACAAGCCGATGAATTCACGGGGCTGCAATTCATCCAGAAGGCGGTTTCTTCGTACCCTGTCCGTGGCGGCAGCGGGCATGACGCTCTGTTCTCCCTGGCGGACCGTCCTCGCCACCGCGCAGGACCGGTCACTCGCATTTTTCCATACCCATACCGGCGAACACCTGAAACTCGTTTACTTCAGCGACGGCCTCTATCATCCGGACGCACTCCGGGAAATCAACCATTACCTGAGGGATTTCCGAACCGACGAGATCTTTCCCATCGACAAACGCCTGCTCGACATTCTCTACACGGTGCGGGAGACCTGCAACAGCGCCGGCACCTTCGAGGTCATTTCCGGCTACCGATCGCCTAAGACCAACAAGCTGCTGCGTGACCAGGGGCGGGGCGTGGCCCGGCACAGCCTGCACATGCTGGGAAAGGCCATCGACGTCAGACTGACGCGCGCCAGAACATCGCACCTCAGGGATGCCGCCGCGAGCCTCGCGCAGGGCGGCGTCGGTTATTACGCGAAATCCGATTTCGTCCACCTCGATACCGGCCGCATCCGCACCTGGTAGGG
>CAZXGW010000239.1:0-2399 GCA_964640355.1 uncultured Enterobacteriaceae bacterium | reverse complement strand
GACTTGGCGAGATTTCGCGGCTGGTCAACGTCCGCC
Organism: uncultured Enterobacteriaceae bacterium; assembly: GCA_964640355.1. GTDB lineage: Bacteria > Pseudomonadota > Gammaproteobacteria > Eutrophobiales > Eutrophobiaceae > CAZXGW01. The sequence goes on along the minus strand of CAZXGW010000239.1, from coordinate 2,363 downwards.
CCCTTCAGCACCGCGATGTGGTAGGCAAACAACTGTAGCGGCACGGTATAGATAATCGGCGCGATCAGCTCATCCACCGGCGCGATCTTGAGGACCTGCAGGTCCGGACCTGGTTTCAGATCGGAGCCCGAGTCGGTAAAGACATACAGCTTGCCGCCGCGGGCGCTGACTTCCTGCAGGTTTGATTTGATCTTCTCGAGCAATTCATTGTTCGTGGCGACCGCGATTACCGGCATGTTTTCATCCACCAGGGCCAGGGGGCCGTGCTTCAACTCGCCGGCCGGATAGGCCTCGGCGTGGATATAGGAAATTTCCTTCAGTTTCAGGGCACCCTCCATGGCCACCGGCAGCATGCTGCCCCGCCCCAGGTACAGCGCATGCTGCTTGTGTGCAAACTGGTGCGCCAGCGCCATGATCCGGTCATTCATCCCGAGCACCGCGTTTATCCTGCCTGGCAGACTCTGCAATAAAGTGATCATCCGCTTTTCCGCGGCCTGACTCAGGCCATGCCGCCGGCCGAGGACGATCACGAGCAGCAGCATCGCCGCGAGCTGGGTGATGAAGGTCTTTGTTGAGGCCACACCGATTTCGGCACCGGCGCGCGTCATGAATACCAGGTCGGATTCGCGGGTCAGGGTGCTCTCCGGGACATTGCATACGGCCAGGGTACTGAGGTAATCCGCCTGCTTGGCCAGTCGCAGCGCCGCCAGGGTGTCGGCTGTTTCCCCCGACTGGGAGATCGTGACGAACAGCGTACCGGGGCTGACCACCGATCGGCGGTAGCGGAACTCGCTGGCCACTTCCACGCTGCAGGGGATGCCCGCGACCGACTCCAGCCAGTGATGGGCGATGAGACCGGCATGGTAACTCGTGCCGCAGGCCACGATCTTCACTCCCCGCACCGAATCGAGGATCTGCGGCGCCTCCATGCCGAAGGCCGTCTCGTCCACCTGGCCGTCAACGATGCGGCCTTCCAGCGTCTCTGCCACCGATGCTGGCTGGTCGTGGATTTCCTTCAGCATGTAATGGCGATAGCCGCCCTTGTCCGAGGCGTCATGGGCAATATCCGTGACCGACACCGGCCGCTTCACCTCGCGTCGCCCGACGTCATAGATCGTCATCCCGCTGCGCCGAATGTCCGCGACGTCCCCGTCCTCGAGGAACACGAACTGCTGGGTAACCGGCAGCAGGGCGAAGACATCCGAGGCTATGAAATGCTCGCCGATGCCGATACCGATCACGAGCGGACTGCCCCGCCGGGCGGCTACGAGGCGCCCGGGTTCGCTCAGGCTGACCACGCCGAGGGCATAGGCCCCCTCGAGCATGGCAACGGTGTGCATCACCGCCGCCAGCAGATCCTCCCCCTGCGACAGGAAATCAAACACCTGGTTGACGATCACTTCGCTGTCCGTGTCCGACTGAAACTCGAAACCCCGGCCGATCTGGATCTCCCTGAGTTTTTCGTGATTCTCGATGATGCCGTTATGGACGATCGCCACCCGGTCCCGGCAGACATGGGGATGGGCGTTGTTAACCGTCGGCTTTCCGTGCGTCGCCCAACGCGTGTGGGCAATGCCCGTACCGCCGCGCAGTGGGTGCCGGGCAAGGTCCCGCTCCAGATCCATGACCTTGCCGGCGACGCGCCGCCTGTCCAGGCTCCCGTCAGCGCCCAGTATCGCCATGCCGGCGGAATCGTAGCCGCGGTATTCCAGGCGTTTCAACCCTTCGAGGAGTATGGGCGAGACATCTCGCTGCGCGACCGCGCCTACGATGCCGCACATAATTAATAAAGGGGTCGGAGTGATTTATTTTTAATCACTCCGACCCCCTTTTTGCTGAATTATCGACATAGGTATCGTGGCTCATGAACCGAAGACCGGGGTCACGTATAAACCTGTTGGCTTCCAGCTTGGCGTGCATCTGCTGGTTGGGAGAAAGTTTATCGGCCGCCAGAATAGCAAGGTGGATCTTCGCTTTCTCGCTGCCCTGCTGCGCGGCGGCGAAATACCAGATATACGCCGTGTAGTAATCGCGAGGGACACCCCGCCCGTAATGGTACATGACGCCGGTATTGCGCTGCGCATCGGGATGGCCGGCCCGCGCCGCACGCTCATACCATTCGAGCGCCTGGTGGTAATCGCGATCCACGCCCAGGCCGAGGTAATAATGTATGCCGACATAGTTCTGGGCGGCGGCATCTCCCTGCTCCGCCAGCACCTTCCATAACCTGTACGACGTTTCATAATCGCCCTCGGCAAAGGCGCGCTCCGGATCAACCGCCTCGCTGCAGCCGACGACAATCAGCAATAAACATAGGGGTCGGAGTGATTTACTTTTAATCACTCCGACCCCTTTTCGATGTG
>CAZXGW010000238.1:0-2421 GCA_964640355.1 uncultured Enterobacteriaceae bacterium | reverse complement strand
GGCATGTACATCAGATCACCCTCGTCGAGTTCCGGCATGAATTCACTGCCGAGATGCAGCGCCGGCCGCAGGCCGATCACGGTAATCACAATCGCCGCGAGGATGACACTGCGCGGAAAGGCGAGAGCGAGTTTGATGAACGGCCGGTAGATGACGATCAGCAGGAGGTTTAGGGGGTTTCGGTGTTCTGGGATCACGCGGCCGCGTATGAACAGGCCCATCAATACGGGCACCAGCGTGACCGCCAGTCCCGCCGAGGCGGCCATGGCGTAGGTCTTGGTGAAGGCCAGCGGCTTGAACAGCCGCCCTTCCTGGGCTTCCAGCGCAAACACCGGCAGAAAGCTGACCGTGATGATGACGAGCGAAAAGAACAGTGCCGGCCCGACTTCGCGCGCCGCCCGGTACACGATCGCCCAGCGATCTTCCGCCGTATCGCCCACGCGCTCGAGGTGCTTGTGCAGGTTTTCAATCATGACGATCGCAGCATCGACCATGGCACCGATGGCGATGGCGATACCGCCGAGCGACATGATGTTGGCATTGATGCCCTGGGCATGCATGATCAGGAAGGCGGCGAGGATCCCGAGCGGCAGGCTGATGACCACGATCAGCGAAGAACGCAGGTGAAACAGGAACACGGCGCACACCAGCGCGACGATGATGAATTCCTCGATCAACCGGTCGGTCAGCGTCGCGATGGCGCGATCGATCAGGGAGGACCGGTTGTAGGTTTCGACGATCTCGACGCCATCGGGCAGGCTCGGCCCGAGTTCGGCCAGCTTGGCTTTTACCGCCGCGATGGTCTTGCGTGCGTTTTCACCGAAGCGCATGACGACGATCGCCCCCACCACCTCGCCTTCGCCGTCAAGCTCGGCGATCCCGCGGCGCTGGTCCGGGCCGATGAGAATGTCCGCCACTTCCTGCAGCAGTACCGGCGTGCCGCGCACGGTCATGGACAGCGGTATCGCCTTCAAATGTTCGACGCCGTTCACGTAGCCCGTGGCGCGCACGACGTATTCCGCTTCCGCCAGCTCGATGACCGACCCGCTGATCTCCTGGTTGCCGCCGCGGATGGCATCCTTCACCTGGGCGAGCGTAATGCCGTAGGCGCGCAGCCGGTCCGGGTCAACCACCACCTGGTATTGCTTGACGAAGCCGCCAACGGTGGCGACCTCGGCCACGCCGGGAACGGCCTGCAATTCGTATTTCAGGAACCAGTCCTGCAGGGATCGCAGCTGCGCGAGATCATGGCGGCCCGTGCGATCGACCAGCGCATAGTTGTAAACCCAGCCGACGCCGGTCGCATCGGGACCGAGGGCCGGCCGGGCGCCCGGCGGCAGGCGCGGCGCAACCTGGCTGAGATACTCAAGCACGCGCGAGCGGGCCCAGTACAGATCGGTGCCGTCCTCGAAGATCACGTACACGTACGAATCGCCGAAATTGGAAAAGCCACGCACCGTGACCGCCCTGGGCACCGCCAGCATGGCGGTGGTCAACGGGTAGGTCACCTGGTCCTCGATCACCTGCGGCGCCTGGCCCGGCCACACGGTCTTGATAATCACCTGGACATCGGACAGATCCGGGATCGCATCGACCGGCGTGCTGCGCAGCGCATAGCCGCCAGCCATGGCCAGAAGTACCGCGAAAAGCACTACCAGAAAGCGGTTTTCGAGCGACCAGTGGATGATCCGCTCGATCATTGCGGCATCACCTTTTCGTGTCCGGCGTGTTCATCGTCTGCCTCGCCCTGCGATGCCGGGGGAGAGGCCTGTGGAGTGGTGGATTCCATACGCCTGAAACTTGCCCTCAGGCTGGCTTCGGAATCCAGCAGGAACTGGGCGGAGACCACCACCTCCTCGTTTTCCGCAAGTCCTTCAAGGACTTCGACGCGGCCGTCGCTTTCGATGCCGATCCTGATATCGCGCGGCATGAACCGGCCTTCACCAAGCGCGAGGACGACGCGCTCACCGTTCCGGTCATGGATCACCGCATCGCGCGCGACCGTGAGCACGCCGGCGCGCGGATCCGTCTTGATGCTGACATAGGCGAACATGTTGGGTTTCAGTAACTCGCCGGGATTTTCGAACCGGAGCCGGACCTTGAGCGTACGGGTCACCGGGTCCAGGCTCGGATAGATATAGTCAACCGTGCCCGTCCAGGTTCGCCCCGGCTGCGACGGCACGTTCGCCTCGGCCTGCTGGCCGATTTCGACCCAGCCTGCCTGGCGCTCAAATACCTCGGCCATAAGCCACACGCTTTTCAGATCCACGATGGACATGGTCTCGGTGGCCGGCTCGACGTACATCCCTTCGCGCACCATCAGGTCCGCGATTACTCCGGACTGGTGTGCAAACACGCTGACCGTCCGCTCCACCTTGCGGGTCTGCGTGAGGTTTTCGACCTGCGCCGCCGATATGCCGA
>CAZXGW010000237.1:0-2423 GCA_964640355.1 uncultured Enterobacteriaceae bacterium | reverse complement strand
ATGCCCGTGGAAAAGGAGGGGCTCAAGGCGGACAGCCGGCCCTGATCCGTCCGGGTTGAATGTACTCCTGTTGCCTCCTGCCGCAGCATGCCCGTGCTGTTATTACCGCCGCCCGAAAACGCCCTTTACACGCGGGATGAACGCCCGGCTTGTGGAACGCGCCGATGAAGATCGTCGCTGACGGCCAAATTCCCCGTGTCGGGCAGGCGTTTTCGTGCATTGGCGATGTGATCCTGGCAGACGGATTCGAAATCGGGCCGCGGGATATTCTTGACGCGGATATACTCGTGGTGCGGACGGTCACGCGCGTCGATGCCGGTCTGCTGTCAGGCAGCAGGGTGCGTTTTGTGGCGTCGGCAACCAGCGGCACCGATCACGTCGATCTCGACTTTCTTCAGCGGACGGGTATCGGTTTCGCTTATGCCCCGGGCTGCAATGCGCGGTCGGTGGTGGAATACGTGCTCAGCAGCCTGGCCATGCTGGCCGTCCAGCACGGCTTCAGGCTGCGGGACAAGACCGCGGGCATTATCGGCTGCGGCGCGATCGGTTCGCGCCTCCTGAAAGCGCTCGGCCGGATCGGCGTGAACTGCCTGGTGAACGACCCGCCCCTGCGCGACAGCACCGGTGACGTGATCTACCGCGATCTGGACGATGTCCTCGGCGCGGCGGACATCATTTCCCTGCATGTACCGCTGACCGCCTCCGGCCGGTACCCGACCAGGCACCTCGTCAATGAAAAGTTCCTGTCGCGGATGAGGCCCGGGGCAATCCTGATAAACACCTCGCGCGGCGGGGTCGTTGATGAAAAATCGCTCAACTGCTTCCTCGACGGGGAGAACGGGCTGACCGTGGTTGCGGATGTGTGGGAAAATGAGCCCGACATCGATGCCGGGCTGCTGGCCGTCATCGCCGTCGGAACGCCGCACATCGCCGGCTACAGCACGGACGGCAGGCTGCGCGCCACCGAGACCGTTTACCGGGAAACCTGCAGGTTTTTTGACATCGCGCCCGCCTGGAGCGATCCGGGCGGCATCTATGACATGGGGCGAAACAGTTTCAGGATCGCGGACGAGGTTAGTGACGACGATGCCGTCCTGCTCGCCATACTTTCCCACTACGATGTCAGGAGTGACGGTGCCGCGCTCAGAAGGTTGATCGAGATCAGCCGGGACCAGGCCCGCCGTTACTTCAACGAGCTGAGGCAAAACTATCCCCTGCGCCGGGAATTTCCCGCAACGACAATCTGCATCCCTCCGCACAGGGACAGACTCGCAGCATTACTCAGGGGCCTCGGTTTCACTGTCAGGGCAGCGTAGGCATCGTGATCGCCTGCACACTCGGATTCCTGGCCTCGGGACGCAGCAGCAACATGCAGGCCATCATCGACGCCTGCCGGGGTGGACAACTGGACTGCCGGCCCGCGGTCGTCATCAGCAATCACCCGGATTCCGGCGCCCTGGAGCGGGCGCGGAAAGCCGGGATCCCCGGCTACCATCTGAGCCGGAATACCCATCCGGCTCCGGAAGATCTCGACCGGGCGATAATGGCCACTCTCAGGCGTCACGGCGTTGATCTCGTCGTGCTGGCGGGATACATGAAAAAAGTCGGCCCGGAAGTACTGGAAGCTTACCGGCACAGGATAGTCAACATCCATCCCGCGCTCCTGCCGAAGTTCGGCGGTGTGGGGATGTACGGCATGAAAGTGCATGAGGCGGTCATCGCCGCGGGGGAACGGGAGACGGGCGTCACCGTTCACCTGGTCAATGCTGAATACGATGCCGGGGCGGTGTTGGCGCAACGGGCGGTGCCCGTGGCCCTGGATGATACGGCGGAATCGCTGGCCACCCGCGTGATCGAGGTTGAGCACGTTCTTTACGTGGAAACGCTGCAAAAAATCGTCTCGGGCGATATCGTCCTGCCGCCTACCGGCGCGGATTTTTGAAGGCGCACCAGGGGAGCTGGGCTATACTGTCCGTCATGCGCCATACTACGTCACCTGTCATTGACGATATCTACTGGGGCAGGGTCCAGGTTGCCGGCCGGGTCTTCAAGGATGCCAAGGTTTTTCCCGGCGGCGCAAGGGAGTGGGACTGGAACGAAACCGGTACTCGCCATGTGCCCGGCATTCAGCCGGCGGACGTACAGGAACTGATTGATCATGGCGCCAAGACGATCATCCTGTCCCGGGGCATGCTGCTGGCGTTACAGGTCCACCCGGAGACCCTGAGGATGCTCGGGGAGCAGGGCATTCCCGTCCATGTACTGGAGACGTCCAGGGCCGTGGAAAAATATAACGAATTATGCAGGTCGGCGAAGGTGGGAGGTCTGTTTCACTCGACCTGTTGACAGGAGATCAGGTGCTCACGCTCATATCCCCGTGCACCGCTTAAGGGCGGGATCACGTTGCGTTACACACCGGATTG
>CAZXGW010000236.1:0-2427 GCA_964640355.1 uncultured Enterobacteriaceae bacterium | reverse complement strand
TGACGGCCGTTCCCCGCCTCGCTAACCGGCGCGGCGCACCGGCACGGACGGCGCGCTTCCCGCCTGGGCCTGTTCTCCCATCTGGACATCCACCACGGCAAGCGCACTGGCATTGAGGATGCGGCGCGCCGTCGAGGACGAGGTCATGATATGCACGGGCTGATTGAGGCCAAGCAGGATCGGGCCGATGGTGGTGCCCTCCCCGAGGACCTTGATTAAATCGTAGGCGATTTTCGCCGCCTCCAGGTTGGGCATGATCAGAAGATTCGCGCTGCCCCGCAGGCGGTTTCCGGGCATGACCGCGTTGCGGATATCCTCGATTAACGCGGCATCCGCGCGCATGTGGCCGTCGATCTCCAGGTCCGGATCGCGCCGGCGGATAATTGCCAGGGCATCCCGCATCTTGTTGGCCGAGGACGGGTCCACCATGCCGTTGTTGCCGTAGGACAGCAGGGCCGCCTTCGGGGTGATCCCGAACCGGCGGACGCCTTCCGCCGCCAGCAGGGTAATTTCGGCGATCTGCTCGGTAGTGGGGTTGGCCGTCACGGCCGTGTCGCAGATGAAGTACACGCCCTTCTTCAGCAGCACGATGTTCATGCCGGCGGGTTGGCCGACATCCCGGCGCACCCCCAGCTCATTGATGACGTGCCGCAGGTGTTCGTGGTATTGCCCCGTGGTGCCGCAGATCAGACCGTCGGCCTGGCCGTTCCTGATCATTTTTGCGGCGATCAGCGTGTTCACCGTGCCCGCGGCGCTTTTCTCCACCCCGGCGGCGAGATACGGGCGGTATTGCGGATCCTCTGCCGGATCGAGTATCCGGAAATCCTGATCCGGGCGCAGGCGCAGGCCGAGCGCGGTGATGCGCCCCTCGATGATCTCCCGGCGGCCCACGGCGATGGGCAGGGCAATGCCTTCGTCGAGGATCGACTGTATCGTGCGCAGGATCTTCGGTTCCTCGCCTTCCGCGTAGACCAGCCGTTTCGGCGCCTGCTTGGCCCGTTCGAACACCGGCCGCATCAGCATGACGGACTCAAAGACATAATGCTGCAGCTGGTCGCAATAGGCCTCCAGGTCAGCGATCGGGCGCGTGGCCACGCCGCTGTCCATGGCCGCCCGCGCAACCGCCGGTGCCAGTTTCAGAATCAGGCGAGGATCAAACGGCTTCGGGATCAGGTACTCCGGACCGAACTTCAGTTCGATGCCGCCGTAGGCGGCCACCACCGTGTCCGGCGCCTCTTCCATGGCCAGTTCCGCCAGGGCCCTGACGCAGGCGATCTGCATTTCCTTGTTGATGGAGGTGGCGCCCACGTCCAGCGCCCCGCGGAACATGAACGGAAAGCACAGGACGTTGTTCACCTGGTTGGGATAATCCGACCGGCCGGTGGCGATGATGGCATCCGGGCGGACGGCCATGACCTCTTCCGGCAGGATTTCCGGGATGGGATTCGACAACGCGAACACGATGGGGTGATCCGCCATGGTGCGCACCATTTCCTGTTTCAATACACCGGGGCCCGACAGTCCGAGGAATACATCGGCGCCCCTGATGGCGTCGGCGAGGGTGCGCGCCTCCGTGTTGCCCGCGAACATGCGCTTGTGCGGCGTGAGGCCGGCACGCTTGTGATAGATCACGCCGGACCGATCCAGCAGGATGATATTTTCCTTACTCAGCCCGAGATCAACGAGCAGCTTGAGACAGGCGATACCGGAGGCCCCGGCGCCGACCGTCACGATCCTGGCCTCTTCGATTTTCTTATTGACGACGCGCAGCGCGTTCAGCAGGGCCGCGCCCACGATGATGGCCGTGCCGTGCTGATCATCGTGGAAGATCGGGATCTTCATGCGCCGGCGCAGCTTGCCCTCGACCTGGAAACACTCCGGCGACTTGATGTCTTCCAGGTTGATGCCGCCGAAAGTCGGCTCGAGGCTGGCGATGATGTCAACCAGCTTGTCCGGATCCTTTTCATTGATCTCGATATCGAATACGTCGATGCCGGCAAACTTCTTGAACAGCACGCCTTTGCCTTCCATCACCGGTTTGGCCGCCAGCGGGCCGATATTGCCCAGGCCCAGCACGGCGGTACCGTTGGTGATGACGGCGACCAGGTTCGATCGCGCGGTGACCTCGGCCACCATCGCCGGATCAGACACGATTGCTTCGCAGGGCTCGGCCACGCCGGGGCTGTAGGCGAGGGCCAGGTCGCGCTGGTTGGCCAACGGCTTGGTCGCGATGACCTCTATCTTGCCGGGGCGGGGATAGCGATGATAATCGAGTGCGTCTTTTTCAGTATCGTCGGACATGCCCGTTATGATTCACGCTGCCTGCCACAGTTCAACCCCGTGCAGCAGGACAAACAAGGGAATAATACAACAGTTACAGGGAAATCTTAATACAATCCGGGCAAAAAGGGCTGTAAATTATTAAAA
>CAZXGW010000235.1:0-2430 GCA_964640355.1 uncultured Enterobacteriaceae bacterium | reverse complement strand
CTCGCCGTCCAGGGCGTGCGGCAATTTATCCCTGACGCTGACAACCGTGGAATAGGACGAGGGCCCGAAGGAGCTGAAGGTGAATGATATTTTTACATTGATCTGCTTGACGTCCGGCGTCGCGGGCACCGCTTCATCGGCAATGACTTCCCAGCCGGCGGCGGCCAGTTTTGCCTTGATGCTGTCGATCAGCTTCTGTTCGGACATGCCCACCGACTCGTAGTCCGCCTTGTGCCCCGAGAAGGCGATCACCGCCTTCGGCGCGGCCGGCGGCGCGGGGGCCGTTTCCGTCACGGCGGGGGGCGGTGCCACCCGGGCCACAGGCTCCTCAACGGGGCGCATCCGCTCGGCTTCTTCCTGCCGGGCCCGCTCGTGTTCCTGTTCATTGGTCCGGCGCTGTTCAAGTTCTTCGCGGAGCCGGGCCTGTTCCGCCTCGGCCAGGCGCCGCGCCTCTTCCGCTTCCCTGGCCAGCTGCTGTTCGCGGGCCAGCCGGCTCTGCAGTTCTTCCTCTTTTCTCTTCGCCTCCAGCGTGAATAGTTCCTGCCGCTGCGCCTCTTCCTGCTGGATTTTTATCGCTGCTTGACGTTCCTCGAGCAGCCGGTAGGCCTGCTGCACTTCGTCCGATCCGGGCCTGAGGCTCTCCGCGGTTTCGAGGTACGCTTTGGCCTCGTCGAGGCGTGATTCCAGGATCGCCTGCCTGGCGAGCGTGACGTGGGTTTCGGCAATGTGGCGCAGCCCCTCACGGGCAGTGGGATTATCCGGGTCGAGTTCCAGTACCTGCCGGTAGTTGGCCAGGGCATTGTCATCCGCTGGTGACGTCAGGCGCATTTCCTGGACGTTCTTCTCCGCCCGCGCCAGCAGTGCGGAAACCCGTGCCGCAACCTGGTCGGATTTCCGCTGGTCCTCCCGGCCGCGTTCCAGCAGGTCTTGCAATTCGACGGCGGATTCATGCCCGGGCGCGATCTCGCCAAGCTGGTTCAGCAGGTTATCTGCCGCGGCGTAATCCCGGCGCGCCAGTGCTTTTTCGGTTTGCGCCGTGAGGGCTGCGATTACCGATTCGATGCCAGACGTCGCGGCCTGGTTTTCGGGATCGAGTTCCAGGACGTGCCGGTAATAGCCATAGGCGTTGTTACCGGGCGGCCCAACCCAGCGGCCATCCTCGAAGGCTTGCTGTGCCCGCGCCAGCAGCCCGACCGTTTCCGTGCCGGGACGGCGTTCCTCCCGCAGGGCGGTTTCGCCCGCCGGTACCGGAGGAGGTGCCACGGCCTCACCGGTTACCGACTCCCGATCTTTCGCGACAAACAGGTAGGCCGCCAGTGCGGTCATGCCGGCCAGCAATACGGCAAGCGCTGCGGTCCGTGACGTCCACCGGGGCGGGGCGGCGGTCTTGGCCGGCTGGGAATCGGCCCTTTCCTTTTCGAGGACCTCTGCCATGGCCACGAAGGTGGTGCCTTCCAGGCTGAACGAGGGCTCTGGCGGGGAAGCCGCTTCGGCCGTGGCGGTGCTCCCCGTGGTGTCATTGAATTCCGCCAGCCATTCGTCTATGGACTGCGGGCGATCCTTTTCGTTGAATTTCAGGGCATGATCGACGGCCCTGAGAAAGGTGTCGGAGTAACGCTCCCGGCCCAGTTCGCCGGCAGTCGCAAACAGGTCGCGCGACGTCTTCAGGATGGCCTCGCTGCGGTCCACGGCATTGATGGGCGCGCGGCCTGTGATCCCCCGGTAGAGCGTGGCGCCGAGGGCATAGATATCCGTCCACGGCCCCTGCCGATCGCTCTTGCTGTAGTATTGTTCGAACGGCGCGTATCCGGGCGAGATGATGCTGGTCAGGGTGACCGTCTGCCGGCTCAGGGCCATGCGTGCCGATCCGAAATCGATCAGCACCGGGCTTCCGTCTTCGCGGATGAAGATGTTTGCGGGCTTGATGTCGCGGTGGATGAAACCCTTGGCATGCACCTGCCGCAGGCCGTCCAGGATCGGAAACAGTATCTGCGAAAGTTCCTGCTCCTCCAGCGTTTTGCGTTCCTTGTAGATCTCATGGAGCGACTTGCCGTGTTCGTATTCCATGGTCATGTACGCCGTGTTGTTCATGTTGAACACGCTGTACACGCGCACGATGTTGGGATGCTTGAACCGGGCGAGCGTCCTGGCCTCGGTGATGAACCGGTCGAGTCCCCACTGGTAGCGGTCGCCCAGCTCGCTGGACAGGGGTGACACGGAACTGTCCTGGTCCCGCGTGGCCAGGTCGGAGGGCAGATATTCCTTGATGGCGACCAGATGATCGAGATTGGTGTCCAGGGCGAGATAGGTGATGCCGAATCCCCCCTGGCCGAGGACCCGCTGGATGAGGTACCACTGGAGCCGGTAGCCGGGATTCAGGGCATTGCGATGGGTGATCTCGGTCATGCGGCGTGTCCCGGGTTCAGGCGT
>CAZXGW010000234.1:0-2435 GCA_964640355.1 uncultured Enterobacteriaceae bacterium | reverse complement strand
TGGCATTTGCTCCACCACGCCGTATTCCTCCAGATCGGTCCTGACCCTCTCCAGCATTTTCACGCCGAGTTCCTGGTGCACCATTTCCCGGCCGCGGAAGCGCAAGGTCACCTTGACCTTGTCGCCGTGACTCAGAAAACGGATCAGGTTGCGCAACTTGACCCGGTAGTCGCCGTCTTCCGTGCCCGGCCGGAACTTTATCTCCTTGACCTGGATCTGTTTCTGCTTCTTCCTGGCCGCCTGCTTTTTCTTGCTCTGCTCGAATATGTATTTGCCGTAATCCATTATCCGGCAGACGGGTGGATCGGCGTTCGGGACGATCTCCACCAGATCGAGTTCGGCCTCTTCCGCCAGCTTTAATGCCTCTTCCAGGGACACGATGCCAACCTGCGCCCCGTCTTCCCCAATCAGCCTTATCCGGGCTGAGGTTATATCTTCGTTTAAACGAGTCTGTTTATCCGCGGCGATATGTCAGTCCTCCAAAATAGTACGGCCGCGGTACGCAATGTCTTTTTCGAGGTGAGCGATAAAGGCATCCAGTGTCATGCCTCCACGATCCTCACCGCTGCGCGTACGCACGGCCACCGTATTGTTTTCCAGCTCACGCGCTCCTACCACGAGGAGGTAGGGGATGCGTTGTATCGCGTGCTCGCGGATTTTAAGGCCGATCGTCTCATTTCTCAAGTCGGCGGACACTCTGAAACCTTGATTTTTCAGGGTTTCCGATACCCCGGCGGCGTAGCCGGCCTGCTTCTCCGTAAGGCTGAGGACGACCACCTGTACCGGCGCCAGCCAGGCCGGCAGGCCGCCAGCATGGTGTTCGATCAGGATGCCAATGAACCGCTCCATGGAACCGAGAATGGCGCGGTGGATCATGACCGGGGCCTGCTTGCTGCCGTCTTCGGCGATATAGGCCGCGTCCAGCTGTCCGGGCATGGAAAAGTCAAGCTGCACCGTCCCCAGTTGCCAGATGCGGTCCAGGGAATCCCGGATCGAGAAATCGATCTTGGGCCCGTAAAAAGCGCCCTCGCCCTGGTTCAGCTTCCAGTCGAGCTTCTTGTGCTCGAGCACGGCCTGCAGGGCGGTTTCCGCCCTGTCCCAGACCGCATCTGCCCCCACCCGCCGCGCGGGCCGGGTAGACAGGCTGACCGCCACGTCATGAAATCCGAAATCGGCATAGGTCTCCTGGAGGAGGTCGATAAAATCCGAGACCTCTCCTTCTATCTGGTCCTCGGTACAGAAGATATGCGCGTCGTCCTGCACGAAGCCGCGCACCCGCATCAGGCCGTGCAGCGTACCGGAGACCTCGTTGCGGTGGCAGGAACCGAACTCCGCGATCCTCAACGGCAGGTCGCGGTAACTTTTCAGCCCCTGGTTGAAGATCTGGATATGGGCGGGGCAGTTCATCGGCTTTACCGCGTACTCGCGGTTCTCGGAGCTGGTGGTGAACATGTGCTCCCGGAACTTCTCCCAATGCCCGGACCGTTCCCACAGCGAACGGTCGATGAGCTGCGGCGTGCGCACTTCCCTATAACCGCGGTGCCTGAGCTTTTCCCGGATGTAGTCCTGGATCGTGAGGTACAGGCACCAGCCCCGCTCATGCCAGAACACCATCCCGGGGGCCTCCGGCTGGAAATGGAACAGGTCGAGTTTCCGGCCCAGCTTGCGGTGATCGCGCTTTTCGGCCTCTTCCAGCCGATGCAGGTAGGCCTTGAGCTGCTTTTTGTCCGGCCAGGCCGTCCCGTAGATCCGCTGCAGCATCTCGTTGTTTGAATCGCCGCGCCAGTACGCCCCGGCCAGCTTGGTGAGCTTGAATGCCTTGAGCTTGCCGGTACTGGGGACGTGCGGCCCGCGGCACAGATCGGTGAAATCCCCCTGGGTGTAAAGAGAAAGTTCTTCGCCTTCCGGGATCGCTTCGATGATCTGCGCCTTGTATTCCTCACCGAGACCTCGAAAGAAGGCGATGGCCTGCTCGCGGGGCATGACGGAGCGGCTGACCTTGAGGTTTGACTCGGCCAGCTCCTGCATCCGCGCCTCGATCCGTTCCAGATCCTCCGGGGTAAAGGGCCGATCATAGGCGAAATCGTAATAGAAGCCGTCTTCCACCACAGGACCGATGGTAACCTGGGCATCCGGGAAGAGCTGTTTCACCGCCTGGGCCATCAGGTGGGCGCAGGAATGGCGGATGACCTCAAGCCCCTCGGGATCACGATCGGTGATGATCTTCAGGCGGCTGTCGTTTTCGATGAGGTAAGCGGCATCCACAAGCTTGTCATTTACGCAGCCAGCCAGGGTATTGCGGGCCAGTCCCGGACCGATGTCCTCGGCCACCTGCATGACGTTCACGGGATTTTCGTACTGTCGCTGACTGCCGTCAGGAAGAGTGATTGTGGGCATGCATTCTCCTCTATGTCAGTGGTGGCCCCCACAACAGG
>CAZXGW010000233.1:0-2474 GCA_964640355.1 uncultured Enterobacteriaceae bacterium | reverse complement strand
TCATGTCCCACGGACAGGCGGATCAGGCCCTCCACGATGCCGGCTTCGGCGCGCTGCTCGTCGGTCAGCCGGTGATGGGTGGTGGTCGCGGGATGGGTGATCGTGCTTTTGGTGTCGCCGAGATTGGCGGTGATGGAAAAGAGCTGCGTAGAATCGATCAGGCGCCACGCCGCGGCCCGCCCGCCCTTGACGATAAAACTCACGATTCCGCCGTAGCCCGACTGCTGCCGCGCGGCCAGCTCATGCTGGGGATGGGAGTTGAGCCCCGGATAGTAGACCCTCTCGATCCGCGGCTGGCCCTCAAGCCACTCCGCGACCTGCTGCGCATTTTCACAGTGGGTCTCCATCCTGATAGGCAGCGTCTCGAGGCCCTTGAGAAAGACCCAGGCGTTAAAGGGGCTCATGGTTGGCCCCGCCGTCCGCAGGAAAGCAAAGATATCTTCCAGCCGTTCCCGGCCGCCGATCACCGCGCCGCCGATGCACCGCCCCTGGCCATCCAGGTACTTGGTGGCGGAATGGATCACGAGATCCGCCCCGAGACTGAACGGCTGCTGCAGGACGGGCGTGCAGAAACAGTTGTCCACCACCAGCAGGCAACCGCGGGCATGGGCCAGGTCCGCCAGGCGCCGGATATCGGCGATCTCGGTGAGGGGATTGGAGGGCGTTTCCAGGAACAGCAGGCGCGTCTCCGGGCGGATCGCCGATTCCCAGGCCGTGTAATCGGCGAGGTCGACAAACGTCGTGCTTAAACCGAACTTCGACAGCACGTTGTTGAGAAGTCCCACCGTCGTGCCGAAGATGCTGCGCGAGGCCACGATGTGATCACCGGCCTTGAGCAGGGCCATGCAAGTGGAGAGGATGGCGCTCATCCCGGAGGCGGTGGCAATACACCGTTCGCCGCCTTCCATGGCCGCGAGGCGCTCTTCAAACACCCGCACCGTGGGATTGGTGAAACGGGAATAGATGTTGCCCGGCTGGTCGCCGGAAAACCGGGCGGCGGCCTCGGCCGCATTCCGGAACACGTAGCTGGAGGTGGCAAACAGGAGTTCGCTGTGCTCTCCTTCCGCGCTGCGCACCTGCCCGGCCCGCACCGCGAGGGTTTTCGGCCGATAGCGGCCGGGTTCGATCTTGGGCATCAGGGCCTCCCGCCAGATAAGCAAATGAGGTATCCACCCGGTACGGTGCCGGCCATCGCGGCGCCCCGCCCCGGTCAGGATCGGAGTGTACCCGCGGGCATAAAAAAACCCGCATTCAGCTTACGCTAAAGCAGGTCAACTCTCTTTAGCTGAATTTCTTAAGCGCCCGCAAGCTGATTATCAAATCGGCGCATTGCACGAAAGATAAAGAACGGCGGCGGTGATGTCAATAGCAGGCCCCGCGACAGGAAGCCAGGACTCCGCGCGCAAGGTATAATAGCCCGCTCATGGGATCACCGGAGAGAGGAATACCGTTGTCGGCAATACCTGAAATACCTCCCCAGGGAAAGAAGATCACGTTTGTAAACGGCGAGCTGATCGTCCCGGACAAGCCCATCATCCCCTTCATCGAGGGCGACGGGATCGGGTCGGACGTGTGGCGGGCCGCCGTCCGCGTGCTGGATGCGGCGGTGGCGGCTGCTTACAGGAACAAACGGCGCATCTGCTGGATGGAGATCTACGCGGGGGAAAAGGCCAACCAGCTCAGCGGAAGCTGGCTGCCGGACGAGTCGCTCGAGGCCTGCCGCAACTACCTCGTCGCCATCAAGGGACCGCTGACCACGCCCATCGGCGGCGGCATACGATCGCTCAACGTGGCGCTCCGCCAGATCCTCGACCTGTATGTCTGCCTCCGCCCCATCCGCTGGTTCAGGGGCGTCCCGTCGCCCGTGAAAAACCCGGAACGGGTGAACATGGTGATTTTCCGCGAGAACACCGAAGACATCTACGCCGGCATCGAGTTTGAAAGCGGCTCGAAGGAAAACCAGCGCTTCCTGGAACTCCTGAAGGAGGCCTTCCCCAATCATTACCAGAAAATCCGGTTTCCGGAATCCTCCGGAATCGGCATCAAGCCGGTATCGAGGGAAGGCACGGAGCGGCTGGTGAGGGCGGCCATCCATTACGCCATCAGGTACAACCGCCGGAGCGTTACCTTCGTGCACAAGGGCAACATCATGAAATTCACCGAGGGCGCCTTCCGCAACTGGGGTTACCGGCTCGCCGAAACCGAATTCGCCGACCGGACCTATACGTGGGATCAGTGGGAGCGCACCCGCGCCGAAAAAGGCGCCAGGGAAGCGGCGGCAGAACAGGAGGCCGCCCTGAAATCCGGCAAGATCCTCATCAAGGACGCCATCGCCGACATCACGCTGCAGCAGGTCCTCACCCGCCCCGAGGAATTCGACGTGATCGCCACCATGAACCTGAACGGGGATTACCTGTCCGACGCGCTCGCCGCCCAGGTCGGCGGCATCGGCATCGCCCCCGGCGGCAACATCA
>CAZXGW010000232.1:1391-2477 GCA_964640355.1 uncultured Enterobacteriaceae bacterium | reverse complement strand
ATTATCCAGTATCGCCTTTCTGACCTGCTCCAGGTTCGCCTCGACCTTGACGACAGGGGCGGTGCTCTGCGCGATGGCGACGTCCGGATCCTTGAGGCCGTGGCCCGTGAGGGTACACACCACGCAACTTCTCTCCGGGATTTTTCCCGACGTGATGTCACGCAGGGCGCCCGCCAGCGAGGCCGCCGATGCCGGTTCGCAGAAGATGCCCTCCTTTTCCGCGAGCAGCTTCTGCGCCGCGAGGATCTCCCCGTCCGTACATTCATCGAACCAGCCGCCGGATTCCCGGTTGGCCGCCCAGGCGTATTCCCAGGACTGGGGATGGCCGATGCGGATGGCGGTGGCTATCGTGTCCGGGTCATCGACCATGTGCCCGCGCAGAAACGGCGCCGCGCCCGCGGCCTGGTAACCTACCATCTTCGGCCTTCCTTCCACCACGGGCTCTCCCGCGAAAGTGCAGTGACCGTTGCAGAAGGTGCAGGCGCCGGTCACCCGGTCGCCGTCATGGTGGGCGTATTCACTGTAGCCTGTCCAGTAGGCCGTGATATTGCCGGCATTGCCTACCGGCAGGCAGTGGTAATCCGGCGCGCGCCCGAGTTCATCGATGATCTCGAAAGCGGCCGTCTTCTGGCCTTGCAGGCGATAGGGATTGATGGAATTTACAATGGTGACCGGCGCTGCGCCGGCGATTTCCCGGACGAGGCGCATCCCCGCATCGAAATTACCCCTGACCTGCACCACGATCGCGCCTTCCATCATCGCCTGGGCGAGTTTGCCCTGGGCAATCTTGCCGTCCGGGATCAGCACGAAGGCCGCCACCCCCGCGCGGGCGGCATAGGCCGCCGCCGAGGCGGAGGTGTTGCCGGTGGAGGCGCAGATGATGGCGCGCGAACCTTCATGTACCGCGCGGGTCACGGCCAGGGTCATGCCCCTGTCCTTGAACGAACCGGTCGGGTTCATGCCCTCGACCTTGACGTAAAGTTCGACGTCCCTGCCCGTCCGGCGGATGACATTTTCCAGGCGGACGAGCGGCGTGTTGCCCTCACCCAGGCTGATGATCCGCATATCGTCCGTCACCGGAAGGCG
>CAZXGW010000232.1:0-1291 GCA_964640355.1 uncultured Enterobacteriaceae bacterium | reverse complement strand
AAGCCAGTGTTTCCACGCGGATGCGCATGACCTTGCCCTTGATGACGTCGAGGGCCTCGATCCGGGAAATCGCATCGTTCATGTACTTTTCGCGGATGCGCTGCGTCAGCAGGATAACCGGAACATCGGTGGCGCCTCCGGCGGGCTCTTTCTGCAGGATGGCCTCGATGCTGATCCCCCGATCCCCCAGGATCCGGGTGACTTCCGCCAGGACGCCGGGGCGGTCCACGGCCAGCAGCCTCAGGTAATAGGCCGTTTCGATTTCTTCGATGGGCAACACGGTGATATCCGACAGGGCATGCGGCTGAAACGCCAGGTGCGGCACGCGGTTTTCCGGATCGGTGGTAAGGGCGCGCACCACGTCGACGATATCGGCGACGACCGCGGAGGCCGTCGGCAGGGATCCTGCGCCGGCCCCGTAGTAGAGGGTCGGCCCGACCGCGTCCCCTTTCACCACCACGGCGTTCATGACGCCGTCCACGTTGGCGATCAGGCGCCGCTCCGGGATCAGCGCCGGATGGACGCGCATTTCGATCCCGCTGTCCGTCTTGCGGGCGATGCCGAGGTGCTTGATCCGGTAACCCAGTTCGCCGGCATAAACCACGTCCTGTGTCTCGATCCGGGAAATGCCCTCGGTGTAGGTTTTCTCGAACTGAAGGGGGATGCCGAAGGCGATGGACCCGAGTATGGTCAGTTTATGGGCGGCGTCGATGCCCTCGACGTCGAATGTCGGATCGGCTTCGGCGTAGCCCAGCGCCTGGGCCTCCCTGAGGACCTCGGTGAAGTCCCTCCCCCTGTCGCGCATCTCGGTCAGGATGAAATTACCGGTGCCGTTGATGATGCCCGCCACCCATTCAATCTGGTTGGCGGCGAGACCTTCCCGAATCGCCTTGATGATGGGGATGCCGCCCGCGACCGCCCCTTCGAATGCCACGGTCACTCCCTTGCTCTGCGCCGCGCTGAAGATCTCGTTGCCGTGCATCGCGATCAGGGCCTTGTTGGCGGTCACGACGTGCTTGCCGTTTTCAATCGCCCTGAGCACGAGTTCGAGCGCCGGGTAATAACCGCCGATCAATTCGACGATGATCTCGACGTCCGGGTCATCGACGACTTCGAAGGCATTGTCGGTAATCCGGCCGATCTGATCGAGCCCCTGGATTTTTTCCGGGTTGTATTCCTTCGCCGCGGCGTGACTGATGCGTATCCCGCGGCCCGCGCGGCGCGCGATCTCATCGGCATTGCGCGTCAGCACGTTTACCGTGCCGCCGCCGACGGTGCCGAGCCCCAGCAA
>CAZXGW010000231.1:0-2495 GCA_964640355.1 uncultured Enterobacteriaceae bacterium | reverse complement strand
TGCTCCGGGTCAACCTCCGGCAGTATGCCGTGCCCCAGATTAAATACGTGACCACTGCCGGTTCCGTAGCTTTCCAGGATCCTCGCTGCCTGTGTGCGTATGACGGCCGGCGGCGCCAGAAGCACCGCCGGGTCGAGATTGCCTTGCAACGCCACCCGATTACCGACCTGCCGCCGGACGGCACCAATGTCCTGAGTCCAGTCCAGACCGAGGGCATCGCATCCCGTATCGGACAACTCGCTCACCCACAACACGGCGCCCTTGCTGAACAGGATCACGGGGATCTTCCGTCCGCCGGTATTTGCGGTGATCCGGCCGGTGATTTTACGCATGTAGTCCAGGGAAAATTCCCGGTAAGCCGGCGGTGACAACAGGCCGCCCCAGGTATCGAAGATCATGACCGCCTGGACACCGGCGGCAATCTGCGCCTGCAGATAGAGCGCGACCGACTCCGCAAGTTTGGCCAGCAACCGGTGCAGGCTCTCCGGACGTTCATACAGCAACGTTTTTACACGCGGGAAATGTTTGCTGGATGATCCTTCCACCATGTAAACAGCCAGTGTCCACGGGCTCCCGGCAAAACCGATCAACGGTACCCTGCCGTCAAGCTCGGTTTTCACCAGGCGCACGGCCTCCAGGACATAAGGCAGCTCGGCCTCCGGGTCGGGAATCCCGAGATTGTCAATGTCGCGCGGGCTTCTGACCGGCCGTTCAAATACGGGGCCCTCGTTTTCAATGACGGAAAGCCCCAGGCCCATAGCGTCAGGAATGGTCAGGATATCCGAAAACAGTATGGCTGCGTCCAGCGGGAAGCGGTTGACCGGTTGAAGGGTCACTTCGCAGGCGAGATCGGGCGTTCTGCACAGGGTCATGAAATCGCCGGCGCGCTGCCGTACCTCGCGATACTCGGGCAGATAACGCCCCGCCTGCCGCATGATCCATATCGGGGTGACATCCACGGGTTGCCGCAGCAAGGCCCGGATCAGGCGATCGTTTTTCGGGGGGGTGTGCAAGTTATTAAATGAATTTCCCGGGACGATTAAAGCCGAATCACGCCGGTGCGATTTTCATGACAGGCCACGATTATTTACCTTTTATACCGGGCGCCCGAAGCGCGGAACACGGCCCCGGAGACAGCGCAGCGACGAGATTTCATACCGGCCCACGAGTCGCCAGGAACGGCGTGTGACAAGACATCCGGGAGAAAGACGGTATCAGACCGGCGCGGGCAAATCCGAACTTCCCATCAGGTACACGTCAATTCCCCTTGCCGCCGACCGTCCTTCCGCTATCGCCCAGACGATCAGGGACTGGCCATGCTGCATGTCCCCGGCGGTAAAGACTCCAGGGATGCTGGTCATCCAGTTCCCGTCGCGCCAGACGTTGCCCCTGTCGGTCAGCCTGATCCCAAGCTGCTCCAGCATGCCGTGTTTCTCCGGTCCCAGGAATCCCATGGCGAGCAGGGCCAGCTCGCACGGCAGCGTATGTTCGGATCCCGGCACCTCTTCAAATACCGTTCGCCCGTTGACACGTTTTATTTCAACCCGGACGAGCTCAAGCGCACTGACGCGGCCGCTGTTGTCACCGATAAAACGCCTGGTCGATACGGCGTACACCCGTTCACCCCCTTCCTCGTGGGCCGCCGAGGTGCGGTAGATCAACGGCCACTCGGGCCACGGATTATCCGGTGGGCGTGTCAGCGGTGGCTTGGGCAAGATCTCGAGCTGATGCACCGAGGCGCATCTCTGCCGGTGGACCGTGCCCAGACAGTCTGCCCCGGTATCTCCACCGCCGATAATTACGACGTGCCTGTCTTTCGCGCTGATGAAATCCGCGTCGCTGATCACGTCGCCCTCGCACCGCCTGTTCTGCATCGTCAGGTACTCCATGGCGAAATGTATCCCCTTGAGCTCGCGCCCGGGCACCGGCAGATCGCGCGGGGCACAGGCGCCGCCCGCGAGAAGCAGGGCGTCGAATTCCTTGCGCAGCACCCTGACCGAAACGTTCACCCCGACGTGACAGCTGGTCTTGAAGATGACGCCTTCCTCCATCATCTGGTCGAGGCGGCGATCCAGGTGCCGCTTTTCCATCTTGAATTCGGGGATGCCGTAACGCAGCAGGCCGCCGATGCGATCATCCCGTTCAAACACGGTGACCTCGTGTCCCGCGCGGCAAAGCTGCTGGGCCGCCGCGAGCCCGCCCGGGCCGGAGCCGACAATGGCCACCTTTTTGCCGGTGCGAAAACCGGGCTTCTCGGGTTTAATCCAGCCGTTTTCCCAGGCACGTTCCACAATGGACAACTCGATGGCTTTTATCGTGACGGGATCGTCATTAATGTCCAGCACGCACGACCCTTCGCACGGCGCGGGGCAGAGGGTACCGGTAAATTCCGGAAAATTATTGGTTGCGTGCAGCCGGTG
Organism: uncultured Enterobacteriaceae bacterium; assembly: GCA_964640355.1. GTDB lineage: Bacteria > Pseudomonadota > Gammaproteobacteria > Eutrophobiales > Eutrophobiaceae > CAZXGW01. The sequence goes on along the minus strand of CAZXGW010000231.1, from coordinate 75 downwards.
TATGGCCTCGCGCCACTGGTCCCGGTAGACGAGATCATTCCAGTCGGGGATGAGGTTGCCGAGCGGGCATCCCTG
>CAZXGW010000230.1:0-2500 GCA_964640355.1 uncultured Enterobacteriaceae bacterium | reverse complement strand
CCGGCCCGGGCCCTGGGCCTGGCCCACAAGGGCCATCTGGGGCCCGGTGCGGATGCCGATATCACCATTTACGAGGAACAGGAGGACCGGGAGCTGATGTTCAGCGCCCCCCGCTACCTCATCAAGTCCGGCAAGACGATCATCCGGGATCACGAGTTCATGCACGATCACACCGGCCGTCTCCTTCACGTCGCCCCTGCTTATGACGAGGCCATCGCCGGTACCGTGCGGACCTTCTTTGAAGATTACTATTCCATAGAATTTGAAAATTATGCCGTCAATGATCATTACCTGCATGATCACGAAATAGTCCCCACAAGCTGATGAACATCAGATCGACAGAAATTGCGGACACCTTCGCCGAGGCATTCAAGATGTGGGGGGCGCGCATCGTGGTGACCGCGGCAACCCGGCAATGGGCCATGGCGGCCGCCCGGTCGATGACGGGTTTTGCGACCTCCGTGATCGGCTGCAAATGCGAAGCGGGCATTGAACACGAGCTCGGCCCCGGGGACACGCCGGACGGGCGGCCGGGCGCCAGCCTCCTGCTGTTCACGACAGACAGGGAGGGCATGGGCAAACGGCTGGTGGAACGTATCGGCCAATGCGTCATGACCTGCCCGACGACAGCCTGTTTCAACGGCCTGGAGGCGGAAAAGACCGTACCCGTCGGCGGCCTGCTCCGGTACTTCGGCGACGGTTACCAGATCAGCAAAAAGCTGAACGGCCGCCGCCTGTGGCGGATACCGGTCATGGATGGTGAATTCCTGGTGGATGAACAGTTTGGCGTGCAGCCCGCCGTGGGCGGGGGGAACATCCTGATCCTCGGCAGGGATCAGGACACGACATTGCGGGCGGCGCGGGCGGCGACCCGTGCCATGCGCGCGGTTCGCGGCGTCATTCTTCCCTTCCCGGACGGGGTCGTGCGCAGCGGCAGCAAGGTAGGCTCGCGTTACAAGTCGCTGATCGCCTCGACCAATGACGCCTATTGCCCTACCCTGCGCGGTGTCGTAGCTGGCTCGAATATCACGGGCGATACGAACTGCGTACTGGAGATCGTCGTAGACGGCCTGGACGTGGCGGCGGTGGCCGAGGCGATGCGTCTCGGACTGTACGCGGCGGCAAAACCCGGCATCCGGCAGATCACGGCGGGCAATTACGGCGGCAATCTGGGCCAGTATAAAATCGAACTGAAAACCCTGCTCAATATTAAATGACCCGGATTAATCCACAGCGCGCATGGCGCCGGCCAATCCGATCGCCGCTGATCAGGGCTGGACAGACTCCGGCTGGATCGGGGAACAGGCGATGAGCCTGAATCTCACGCTGCATACACCGCCCGCCGTGCCGGTGGAAGCGGAAATCCTTACGCCCAACGGCACCGCCGGCCTGGATGACGCGGCGGTGGCTTCCCTGGCCGTGCTGCACGGAAATCAACGCGTACCGATCGGTGATTTCTTCAGGGTCAGGGGCAGGGGCAATGGGGTCATTCACCTCGAAGGCGATCTGTCGCGCATCAAGCACATCGGCGCCGGGATGAGCGCCGGCCAGGTTATCATCCACGGCGACGTGGGCGCGCATCTCGGTGCCGGGATGTCGGGCGGCGAAATCCACGTCAATGGCAACGCCGGTGACTGGGTCGGCCCGGAAATGTCCGGTGGACGCATCACCATCACCGGCAACGCCGGCCACATGGTCGGCAGCGCCTATCGCGGAAGCACCACGGGGATGCTGGGCGGCGAGATCATCGTTCACGGGGACGTCAAAAACGAGACCGGCCATGCAATGCGCAATGGCCTGATCGCCGTTGGCGGGAACGCCGGCGATTTTACCGGCGTCAACATGCGCGCGGGAACGATCGTAGCCCTGGGCGAGCTGGGGATACGCACCGGCGCCAGCATGAAGCGTGGCACCATCGTCAGCATGCACGAGGCGGATATATTGCCCACCTTCACGTATGCTTGCCTGTACGGGCCGGTATACCTGAGAATCCTGTTGCAGCACATCAAGCGGCTGGGTTTGCCGGTCACCGATGAATACATACAGGGCCAGTACCACCGCTGGTGCGGTGACGGCGTTGAACTCAACCGGGGTGAAATCCTGATTTACCGGAAGCGCTGACGCGGCAGGAGCGGGTATCGTCCTGACCGCCCACTGTGAACGAACCATGACCTTCACGGCAAGGAGAGAAACATGACGACCATAGTGACTGATAACTGCAAAGGCTGCCGATTCACGGACTGCGTGACCGTATGCCCGGTTGCCTGTTTCCATTACGATGACGAGATGCTGTATATCGACCCGGATGTCTGCATTGATTGCAGCGCCTGCATACCCGAGTGCCCGGTCCAGGCGATTTACGAGGGCGACGATATTCCTGAAGACAAAAAACACTGGATCGCCATCAATGCGGAACGGGCGCCAAAACTGCCCGTATGCGAGGAGAAGATGGACCCCCTTCCCGGCGCCGAGGAAAGAAAGACGGCTTTGGGGTTTTGAC
>CAZXGW010000229.1:0-2563 GCA_964640355.1 uncultured Enterobacteriaceae bacterium | reverse complement strand
CCGGGAGGCCGGCAAGGAATTTAAAATCATGAAAACGGACAACCGCCCGCTTTCGCCGCACCTGCAAATTTACAAGCCCCAGTTGACCTCGGTGCTGTCGATCACCCACCGCGGCACGGGTGTTTTCCTCTGCCTCGGCGCGGTACTGTTCAGCGCCTGGCTTCTGGCCGCTGCCGCCGGTCCGGGAGCCTATGCCGTCATCCATGCACACATCAGCGCGTGGTACGGCCAGGTGTGCCTGTTCGCCTTTCTGTTTTCGCTCTATTACCACCTGTGCAACGGTATCCGCCACCTGGCCTGGGACATGGGCCTCGGCTTCGAGATCCGGACCACCTATATCTCCGGGTATGTGGTGGTCGGCGCCACCCTCGTCCTGACCGCGGCAACCTGGTGCCTGGCCGGGGGTGGCGCGTGACGCTTCGTACGCCGCTCGGCCGGGTTCACGGGCTCGGCTCCGCCAGGGAAGGGACGCGCCACTGGTGGACGCAGCGGCTGACGGCCGTGGCGCTCGTGCCGCTCAGCCTCTGGTTCATCTGGTCACTCGCCGGCATGAACCTGGCGGACCATGCCGAGGTGACCGCCTGGATGAGCTCACCGGTCACGGCCACATTGCTTATTCTCTTTATCTACCCGCTGTTCCACCATGCGGAACTTGGCATACAGGTCGTGATCGAGGATTACGTGGAGCCCGAAGCGCTGAAAATTGGCAGTATCATCGCCGTCAAGTTTGTTCTCTGGGCGGCCGGGCTGGCGGCTGTCCTCGCCGTTCTGAAAATTTTCCTCGGGATGTGATCGGAATGAGCAGCGCCTACCCGGTGATCACGCATAACTACGACGTTGTCGTGGTGGGGGCCGGCGGTGCCGGCCTGCGGGCCACGCTCGGCATGGCGGCGCAAAACCTGAGCACGGCCTGCATCACCAAGGTGTTCCCGACCCGCAGCCACACCGTGGCTGCCCAGGGCGGGATGAGCGCCGCCCTCGGCAACATGGGGCCGGACGACTGGCGCTGGCACATGTACGACACCATCAAGGGATCCGACTGGCTGGGGGACCAGGATGCCATCGAGTACATGTGCCGCGAGGCCGCGCCCTCCGTCATCGAGCTTGAGCACTACGGCGTTCCCTTTTCCCGCACCGAGGAAGGCCGGATTTACCAGCGCCCGTTCGGCGGCATGACCACCAATTTCGGCGAGGGTACGGCGCAGCGCACCTGCGCCGCCGCCGACCGCACCGGCCATGCCATCCTGCACACCCTCTACCAGCAGTCGCTGAAGTACAAGGCGGAATTTTTCAACGAATATTTTGCGCTCGACCTGGTCATGGACAGCGAAGGCGCCTGCCGCGGGGTCCTGGCCTGGGACCTCGATGACGGGACTATCCACTGCTTCCGCGCCCACGCCGTGGTGCTGGCCACCGGCGGTTACGGCCGCGCCTATTTTTCCTGCACTTCGGCCCACACCTGTACCGGTGACGGCAATGCCATGGTACTGCGTGCCGGCCTGCCCCTGCAGGACATGGAATTCGTCCAGTTCCACCCCACAGGCATTTACGGTTCAGGCTGCCTCATCACTGAAGGCGTCCGCGGGGAAGGGGGCTACCTCACCAATTCGGAGGGCGAACGTTTCATGGAACGCTATGCGCCCTCGGCCAAGGACCTGGCTTCGCGCGACGTGGTAAGCCGTTCCATGACCATGGAGATACGGGAAGGCCGCGGCGTCGGCCCGGAAAAGGATCACATCTATCTCCACCTCGAACACCTCGGGCCCGAGATCATCCAGGAACGCCTGCCCGGCATCGCGGAATCGGCGCGGATCTTCGCCGGCGTGGACGTCCAGAAAGAACCCATTCCGGTAATCCCCACGGTCCATTACAACATGGGCGGCATCCCGACCAATTACCGCGGGCAGGCCGTTACCCTCAAGGACGGCGATCCGGACGCGGTCATCCCGGGGCTTTTGGCCATCGGCGAGGCGGCCTGCGTCTCGGTGCACGGGGCCAACCGGCTCGGTTCGAATTCCCTGCTGGACCTGATCGTGTTCGGCCGCGCCGCTGCCTTTTACTGCGCGGAGACGATCAAGCCCGGCCAGCCGCACAAGCCGCTGCGCAATGCCGGCGAGGAAAGCCTTGCGCGATTTGACCGGCTGCGCCACAACCGGGGTTCCCTGCCTACGGCGCAGGTCAGGCTTAACATGCAACGTGCCATGCAGAATCACGCGGCCGTGTTCCGTACGGGCAGCCTGATCCGGGAAGGCATCGACAAGATGGCGGAGATCCACGCCTCGTTTGCCGACGTCAAGGTTGAAGACAAGAGCCTGATATGGAACACCGACCTGGCGGAGACGCTGGAACTCGAAAATCTCCTGGCCTGCGCGCTGACGACCATTCATTCCGCGTATAACCGCACCGAGAGCCGTGGTGCCCACGCCCGGGAGGACCACCCCGAGCGCGATGACAACAACTGGCTGAAGCATACCCTCGCCTGGCTGGACGAAAAGGGCCGGGTGCGTTTTGACTATCGCCCGGTACACCTGTATACCTTGACCGACGAAGTCGAGGTATTTCC
>CAZXGW010000228.1:0-2592 GCA_964640355.1 uncultured Enterobacteriaceae bacterium | reverse complement strand
CGCTGGATTACGGGAAAGGCTACCGCTACGCGCACGATGAACCGGAGGCCTATGCCGCCGGGGAGAACTATTTCCCCGAAGGCATGCCGGATCGGCATTACTATACGCCGACGGATCGCGGTCTCGAGATCAGGATCGCGGAAAAACTCGCCCGGTTGCGTGAACTCGACAAGTCGGCGAAAAACAGAAAATAAAAATACCCGGTCACTGTACTATAATCCGGCTTCGCACTATTCCAGGTGATGAGATTGATCTACATAGCCGCAGGAGGGGCGGGGGGCGCCCTGTTACGTTACTGGTTATCTTCCGGGGTGCATCTTCTGCTGGGCCGCGCGTTTCCCTACGGCACACTGGTGGTGAATATCGTCGGCTCGCTGTTCATGGGCGTGCTGTATGTGCTGCTGTTCGAGCGCATGGACGTCAGCCCGGAATTGCGCGGCGGGATCGTTATAGGCCTGCTCGGTGGGTTTACCACCTTTTCCACCTTTTCGATTGAGACGCTGAACATGATAGAGGCCGGCGATCAACTGGGCGCGGGCCTGAATATCCTGCTCAGTGTTTCCCTGTGCCTGCTGGGCTGCTGGGCCGGCATCATTTTCGGCAGGCAGATGTGATGGAAACCGACATCACGGTCGTCAGGATCTATCTGCATGAAGCAAAGGCACGCCTGCCCGAACTGCTCAAATACCTGCATGATGAAAGCAGGGTGCGCGGCGTCACCGTTTTCCGCGGGATTACGGGGTTCGGCAGTACCGGAAAATATCATTCATCGACATTGATGGATATGTCACTGGATCTGCCCGTCGTCATCGAGTTTTTTGATGAACCTGACAGGATTGATTCGATCATTGAAAAATTGAATACGATGATCAAGCCGGGCCATATCGTCTGGTGGAACGCAAAGACCAATCTTTAGGCGAAATCAATTTCCATGCTTGATCCCCGCCTGCTGCGCAACAATCCGGATGCCGTTGCCACCGCGCTTCAAAGGCGCGGTTACACCCTGGACAAGGAGAAGATCCTCAGTCTCGAAGCGAAGCGCAAGCAATTGCAGGTCCGGACGCAGGAACTCCAGCATGAACGCAACGAGCGTTCGCGGGCGATCGGGCAGGCCAAGGCAAAGGGTGAACCCGTACAACCCCTGCTCGATGAAGTGGCTGCACTCGGCGACCGGCTCGAGGCCAGCGAAACCGAGTTTGAAAATATAATGGGGGAACTTCAGCAGTTGCTGATGGAAATCCCCAATCTCCCGCATGCCTCGGTTCCCGACGGCGATGCCCCGGAGGCGAACGTGGAGATCCGCCGCTGGGGTGAACCACCCCAGTTCGATTTTGAACCGCGGGACCATGTCGACCAGGGGGAGGCACTCGGCCTGCTGGACTTCAGGGCCGCTGCCCGGATCGCCAGTTCGCGGTTTGTCGTCATGCAGGGCGGGCTCGCCCGGCTCCACCGCGCCCTCATCCAGTTCATGCTCGACGTGCACACGCGCGAGCATGGCTATATCGAAGTCAACGTACCGTACCTGGTAAACGCCGACAGCATGCGCGGTACCGGTCAATTACCAAAATTCGAGGAAGATTTATTTAAAGTACCTCGAGGTAAAAATCCGGAAATGACTGAACGTGATATCCCGCCAGAAGATTACCAAAGAGGTTCTTTGCACGATCCACTGTCTGTTTTTAAAGAAGAATATTTTTATCTTATCCCCACGGCCGAGGTGCCGGTCACCAATCTGGCACGCGATCAGATTCTTCCTGCCGCATTACTGCCCAGAAAGTACGTCTGCCACTCGCCGTGCTTCCGCAGCGAGGCCGGTTCGTATGGCAAGGACACGCGCGGGATGGTCCGCCAGCACCAGTTCGAAAAAGTCGAGCTGGTGCAACTGGTGAGGCCGGAGGATTCCTATGCCGCCCTGGAAGAGTTGACCGGACACGCGGAAGTCATCCTGCAGCGGCTGAACCTGCCGTACCGGGTGGTGGCCTTGTGTTGCGGGGACCTCGGTTTTTCCGCCGCCAAGACCTACGATCTCGAGGCCTGGCTCCCCGGACAGCAGGCCTACCGCGAGATTTCCTCGTGCAGCAACTTCGAGGACTTTCAGGCGCGGCGCATGCAGGCCCGCTGGCGCAACCCCGAGACCGGCAAGCCCGAATTGCTGCATACCCTGAACGGATCAGGCCTGGCGGCCGGGCGCACCCTGATCGCCGTGATGGAGAATTACCAGCAGTCGGACGGCTCGATCCGGATTCCGGAGGCCCTGCGGCCCTACATGGACGGGATTGAAATCATCAAAGCATGAGTAACTGCTTCCACGCCCACACCGCGTGAAACACCTGGCTCTGACCATCGGGGGTAAACAAATATAAAAAGCACCCCGGTCATGGATGGGAGGAGTTGGGAGCAGGGGGGTGTCGCGCGACTCACTTTCGTTAACCAGGTTGCCGGCTAGTCCTCTGGAAGACCGTGTGCCGCAGGGACAGCGGCACTCGAGCCTGCAGGGATGTTTTCACGGCGTGTCTTCCGGAGGACTACCCGGCAGCTTTTATTACGCGGCCAATTGTTTTAACACGGCGTCCATGCTTTCCTTGGCGTCGC
>CAZXGW010000227.1:0-2600 GCA_964640355.1 uncultured Enterobacteriaceae bacterium | reverse complement strand
GCCAGCCACTGGAAAATGACCAGCACGACCATGAAAACAACGATGACCAGTGCGACATACTGGCCAATCGTGACGCTGAAAGCGAGCCTCCCGAACATGCTGATGCGGGTGTAATACGCCTGAAGGGAGCGCCCAAGGGATGCGTTTGAACGGCCCCAGCAAAAAACGAGACGCCGCCACAGTGACGGCCCAAGCCTCCTGTAAAACCAGTCGAAATCGAGACTGATGGTCAATGTCCTTTGCATCCATGGCAGCATCACAAAAAACGCCAGCCCGGAAAACAGCAGCAACTGCAACTGGGTAACAACATGATCAGCGGAGTATGGAGCGTAATGAACGCCGTAGGGCAATAATTCATAAAAATAACCGGGCGCAACACCGATAAAAATACACAGGAAAGCAAAGAATATCATGGCAGCGCGCATGTTAAGCGGTGGATCGGCGGGCCTCAGGCCGGAATCAGCCTGGAAAAAAACGAACCAGGGGAACTTGATGCCGGCATGGAGAAAAACACCGGCAGACGCGGCCTGCAAAAGCAGCCAGATCACAAACAAATGATCATCCACCGAGGCCTGCGTCAGCATCGACTTGCTGACAAACCCCGACGTCAGCGGGAAAGCCGAGATCGAGAGGGCGCCGATGATCCCGCAGGCGGCGGTAAGCGGCATGGACTGGAACAGTCCGCCCAGCTCCGTGCATTTGCGTTTTCCCGTCATGTACAGGACCGAGCCGGCCGACATCAGCAGCAGTGCCTTGTAGATGATGTGCGTGAAGGCATGCGCCGCGGCGCCGTTAAGCGCGAGTTCCGTCCCCATACCGGCACCGCACACCATGAACCCGACCTGGTTGACGATGCTGTAGGCAAGGATGCGGCGCATATCGTTTTCCAGAAGCGCATAGATGATGCCGTAGAAAATCATGATCAGGCCGAGGTAAACCAGCAATTCTGTCCCCGGGAATCCGCGTAACAACACGTAGACGGCGGCTTTCGTGGTAAACGCCGAGAGAAACACCATGCCGCTGAAGGAAGCCTCCGGGTAGGCATCCGGCAACCACGCCGAAAGCGGCGGGGCCCCGGCATTCAGAAGAAAGCCCGCGAGTATGAACCAGGTACTGAAGTGATCCGCCGCCATGGCGGCAAACTGGATCGAGCCCGTTTCACGGGCATACGCCACTATGCCGGTCATGAGGATAACGCCGCCCAGAAGGTGGATCAGGACATAGCGCATGCCAGCGCCGCGCGAGTTCTGCATGCCCCCCGACCAGATGACAAGCGTCGAGGCGATCGCCATGATCTCCCAGAATACAAACAGTGTTATCAAATCACCGGCCAGGGTGACGCCTACCGCCGAACCCGCATAGACATAAGCCGTCGCCAGTTCGCCTTTCCCGGCCTGGCGATAACAAAACAGGCCGCCGGCAAAAGTCATGACGCAGAAGATGATGGCGAACAGCCTGCCGAGCTTGTCCAGGCGGACCGGCTGCAGTTCATAATTCAGAAACGAAAATGAATGTTCCGCCCCGGCATGGCCGAGGCAAATGCCGATCAGGGCAATGAGGGGAACGCCGAGCAGCAGGGCCGTCCGGAGCGGACCGCGCACAAGCGGCGAGAACAGCCCGGCCAGCATGATCATGAGCCCGGGATGCAGCCAGTCAGTCATCGTAGTAATCATCCCTGCGTTTTATGAGCATGCCGAGGAACCTTGCCAGCAGGATCATCAATGCGCACGACGCGAAACCGTATAGCGCATGGAATGCGAACAGCCTTGCACTGTGGAAATGGGGATGCAGGGAAACAAAAAGTTCCACGAGAACGGTGACCGCCAAAACCGCAGCGCCGGCAGTCCAGAGCTTGCGCGGCATCCCTGCCTGATATAACCAGTGTTTTTCCATCACAACGATGCCTGCAGCAGCCCGGCGTATTCCAGCAACGATTCAGGCACCAGGAAAATGGCGATCGTCCCCAGGGCCGTAAAGCCGAGCGCCAGCAGGATCGGCAGCGGCGCCTCCTTTATCGCATGGTCATGGTCTGTGCCCGTGCGGAAAAAAGCGGCGTAGACAATCGGGAGGAGATAGGCGGCATTGAGGAGAGTGCTGACGACGATGACGGAAACGGAAAACCATGATCCCCTCTCAAGCGCACCCTGCAGGATATACCACTTGCTGATGAACCCCGCCGTCGGCGGGACGCCGATCATCGAGAGGCTGCCGATTGCGAAGGCCGCCATCGTCCATGGCATCCGGCGGCCGATCCCGTCCATTTGGCTGATCTCCGTCTTCTTCGTAGCCGTGTAGATGGAACCGGCCGCAAAAAACAGCGTTATCTTGCCGAAGGCATGCGTGGCGATATGCAAAACCGCACCGAGAACGGAGAGCGGCGCCAGGATGGCCGCCGCAATGATGACGTAGGAGAGCTGGCTTATTGTCGAATAAGCCAGTAGTCTTTTCAGATTGTCGGAATACAGGGCGGTGATGGAGGCAGCGATTATCGTGACGCCAGCCATGCCCACCAGCCAGCCTGAATGCACGCCGTCCGCCAGCAGCTCCGTTCCAAAAACATAGACAATGATCTTGACGATGCTGAACACGCCGGCCTTGAC
>CAZXGW010000226.1:1314-2610 GCA_964640355.1 uncultured Enterobacteriaceae bacterium | reverse complement strand
GTCCTGGAATCGATGCAGCCGCTCGAGTTCAGCTACGCGGTGAAGAACATCGGCATCAGCGTCGCTGCCCTGATGACGGCGCGGATGATCGTGCGGCGGCTGCACTCGGCGAACGGGGCGGACCGGATCATCGTGCCCGGCCTGTGCCGCGGTGATCTCGAGGCGGCAACACGGCAGCTCGGCGTGCCCGTGATACGCGGCACGGAAGATCTCAAGGATTTGCCGTCTTTTTTCGGACGGGACTGCAAGATGCCGGATCTCAGCCGCTACGATGTCCTGATCTTCGCCGAGATCACCGACGCGCCCCTGATCCCGGTGGACCGGATCCTCTCACGGGCGCAGAAGTACCGGGACGACGGCGCGGATGTCATCGACCTCGGCTGCCTGCCGGACACCCCCTTCCCGCACCTGGAGGAATCGGTCCGTGCCCTGCATGAGGAAGGCTACCGGGTCAGCGTCGATTCGCTTGAAGACGACGAACTCCTGCGCGGCGGCCGGGCCGATGCCGATTACCTGCTGAGCCTTAAGGAAGGCACGCTCTGGATCGCCGAAGAGGTGGCGGCCACGCCGGTGCTGATCCCGGAGCCGCACGCTGACCTCGACTCGCTGTACCGCGCCATCGACACCTGTGCGGCGAAGGGCAGGAAATTCATCGCCGACAGCATCCTCGATCCCATTCACTTCGGTTTTACCGACTCCATCATCCGCTACAGCACCCTGCGCCGGCGTTATCCCGATATCGACATCATGATGGGGATCGGCAACCTGACCGAGCTGACCGAGGCGGACACCACCGGCATCAACGCCCTGCTGTTCGGCCTGATCTCGGAACTCCACATCACCAGCGTGCTCACGACCGAAGTCAGCCCGCACGCCCGTTCGGCGGTGCGCGAGGCGGACCGGGCGCGGCGCCTGATGTATGCCGCGCGCGAAGACGGCAGCCTGCCCAAGGGACTGGATACGTCGCTGCTTACCACGCATGCGCGCAAACCCTTTCCCTACAGCCTGGACGAGGTCCGGGAGCTTGCCCGGGAGATCCGCGATCCGAGCTACCGGGTCCAGATCACCGAGGAAGGCATCCATGTCTATAACCGGGACGGCATGCACACCGGCCGCGATCCGTTCGCGCTGTTCCCGCAGCTTGCGCTGCTGCAGAATGACGCGCCCCATGCCTTTTATATGGGCGTGGAACTGGCGAGGGCCCAGATCGCCTGGCAACTGGGCAAGCGCTACCAGCAGGATGAGGAACTCGATTGGGGCGCGGCACGGCCGCCGGCCGGCCGCGAGCAGCGGGAC
>CAZXGW010000226.1:0-1214 GCA_964640355.1 uncultured Enterobacteriaceae bacterium | reverse complement strand
GACGATGTCCGCATCTTCGCCGGCTGCCTGACGGGCCGGCGCGACTGGCCGACGGTGCCGGCTTCAGTCATCGCCGGCCAGCGCCTCGCGCAGGCGCTTTCCCATATCGAAGTCGAAGTCGGCCGTTTTGATGACGATGCCGAGCGACCGCGCTTTTACTGCCAGGTGAAACACCGGGCCATGCATGCGCCCTTCACCGGTTTTAACCGGGCCCAGGCCGCCGTGCTCGAGGCGGCCATCCTGGTCAGCCGCCTGCACAGGCTGCCGGCGGAGAAGATCGACCGGGAGCTGGACTATCTGCGGATCGCCGTTGACAAGACGGCCGGGCCAAACGAGCGGCAGGCCTGGGACTGGCTGATGGCGCGCATCCGCGATTACCGGGCTGGGCAGGCGGCGGGGGAGGGGGCCGCATGACGCGGATGCTGGCCAGTGTGGCGAATGTCCGGGAAGCGGAGATCGCCCTCGCCGCCGGGGTGGACATCATCGATATCAAGGATCCCTCCCGCGGGGTGCTGGGGGCCGTGGCACCCACGGTGGCGCGGGCGATCGTGCGGCATGTGGCCGGGCGGTGCCCGACCAGCGCCACAATCGGTGATTGCCCGATGCAGGCCGGCCCACTCGGGAAGGCCATCGACGACATGGCGGCGACCGGCGTGGACATCGTGAAAGTTGGTGTATTCGCCGGGGCCGTCTCACTGGAGGCGCTGGATGTTGTCTGCTGCCGGAGCTGGGCCGGCACGGCCATCGTCGTGGTGTATTTTGCCGAGCTGGCCGCCTGGCCGGTGGACTTTGCCGCCCTGGCCCGGGCCGGCGTCACCGGCGTCATGCTCGATACCGCCGAAAAAACAGGGGGCTCGTTACGATCTATACTGAAGGAGGAGACCCTGATGCAGTTTATCCGCGGTGCGCGACGGGCGGGGCTGCCCGCGGGCCTGGCGGGATCGCTGCAGGTAGCGGACATCGCGCCGCTGCTGCGGCTTCAACCGGACACGCTCGGCTTTCGCGGTGCGCTTTGCCGCGGGCGGCAGCGGAAACAGGCGATTGACGGGCGCGCGGTGCGCCGCGTACGGGCGATGATCCCGCTGGCGCCGGTGCCCGTGACGTTACGACCACCGATCAACATATCAGCAATGTGAGGAGTGTATTCCATGGCACAGTGGCGAAAGAAAGAAAAAGATGCAACCTATACCGAAGAGGAGATCAAGGCGCGGCTT
>CAZXGW010000225.1:1536-2661 GCA_964640355.1 uncultured Enterobacteriaceae bacterium | reverse complement strand
TTATTTAATGGACGCCTTGAGCGCCTGGCGAATGATCTCCTCGCTGCTCAGGCCCGCGCTCGCGACCGTGTTCACGTGGCGGCTCGCCTCCTGGGGTTTGTAGCCGAGCGCGATGAGCGCGCCGATGGCATCGGCGACGGGATCGTCCCGCTTGCGGTCAACGGCGGCGCGCCCTACACCCGCCGCGGCGAGGTCCTTGATCCTGTCGCGCATTTCCACCACGAGCCGTTCCGCCGTTTTCGGCCCCACACCCGGCACGCGCCCCAGTGTGGCGGTGTCGCCTTCACGGATGCAACGGCCGAACTCGTCCGCCTCGATGCCGGACAGGATGGCCAGCGCCATTTTCACGCCCACGCCGTTGACCTTGATAAGATTTCTGAAAAGGTGGCGTTCGTTCTCGGTGGCAAAACCGATCAGCAGGTGCGCGTCATCGCGAACGACGAGGTGCGTATACAGGTGAATCGGCTGGCCGATCTCCGGGAGCGTATAGAAGGTGGTCATCGGCGCCTCGACCTCGTAGCCGACCCCCTGCACGTCGACTACCAGCACCGGCGGGTGTTTTTTGACCAGGGTGCCGCGCAACTGGCTGATCATCGCCGTGCTCTCCGGCGCACCCCGCCGCCCGCCGGCATGCGGCGCAGCCCTTCCCGGTAGTGGGCGTGGCACAGGGCGACGGCCAGCGCATCGGCGGCATCCGCCTGCGGCTTCCCCGGCAGGCAGAGCAGCACCTTGATCATGTGCTGGACCTGCTCCTTGGCGGCGTGCCCACGGCCGACCGTGGCCTGTTTGACCTCGTTGGGCGTGTATTCATAGATGGCGAGGTCTTTCAGGATGCAGGCCGTCATGGCGGCGCCCCGCGCCTGGCCGAGTTTCAGCGCCGAATCCGCGTTCCGGTGCATGAACACCTTCTCGATGGCGACCTCATCCGGCGTGTATCTTGAGATGAGGGCGGTGATCTGCTCGAAGATGTGGCGGAGCTTGGCCGGGAATTCCTCGCCTTCGATCCGGAGGTGGCCGTGATCGACGTGGCGCGCGTGGTTCGCTTCGCTGTCGATGATGCCGTAGCCGGTGACCTGCGATCCTGGATCGATGCCGAGTATGCGGATCATTCAATTTTTCGCCTGC
>CAZXGW010000225.1:0-1436 GCA_964640355.1 uncultured Enterobacteriaceae bacterium | reverse complement strand
TAATTCAACTCCCTCAGCACATCATCGGGGATATCGGCATTGGAGTAAACCTTCTGCACGTCGTCGAGATCCTCCAGCATGTCCAGCAGGCGGAGAATGGCCTCCGAGTCCTCGCGGTTGAGGAGGACCGTGGTCGCCGAGCGCATGGTGATCTCCGCGTTTTCCGGCTGCAGCCCTTTGTTCAGGAGGGCCTCCTTGATATCCACGAACGCGTCCGGCGCGGTCAGGATATCCACCGAGCCGTCCTCGTTGATAACCACGTCCTCGGCGCCGGCCTCGATCGCGGCCTCCATGAGCGCGTTTTCATCGCTGCCCGCGGCAAAGGAGATCAGGCCGGTCTTGCGGAACAGGTAGGCCACCGATCCGTCGGTGCCCAGGTTGCCGCCGCATTTGCCGAAGGCGTAGCGGACCTCGGCCACGGTGCGGTTGCGGTTGTCGGTCATGCAGTCCACCATCACCGCGGCGCCGCCCGGCCCGTAACCCTCGTAGCGCACTTCTTCCACCTGTGCGGACTCATCGCCGCCGGCGCCCCGGCGCATCGCCCGCTGGATGGTGTCCTTCGGCATGTTGTGGGACAGGGCGTTGTCGATGGCGGCGCGCAGGCGCGGATTCCCCGCCGGATCCGCTCCGCCCAGCTTCGCGGATACCGTGATCTCGCGGATGAGCTTGGTGAAGAGTTTGCCGCGCCTCGCATCCTGCCTGCCCTTGCGGTGCTGGATGTTGGCCCATTTGCTGTGTCCCGCCATCAGAAGCCTGCCTGTTATGAAAGGGCGCGAATTTTAGCAGCAAAGCGGCTTGCACGCGCGAGCCGGCAGGTACGGCCTTCCTTTACTAATGCCGGAAGCGGCCGTGCTCCAGGAAATGCCGGGTCTGCCTCACCACCTGCCGGGACAGCAGCATGCCGAAGTGCGATACCGGCAGGACGATGTGATCGGCCATCCCCTCGAGCCGCGTTTCCGCCACCGCCACGGTACCGTCGCTCGGCTGGGGGATGCCGGGAACGAACAGGCCGAATCCGAGCCGCAGCCGGCCGGCGATCACGCCGAGATCATGACTGTTATGCCAGGGCGGCGCGCCGCCCAGAAGTCCTTCCTCGAGGCTGTGGCCGAGCAGCCACCGGCCGGTACTTAACCGGCTGAGCTGCCTGGCCGCGGTGCTGGTAGTGTGGGGAGTGCCGAGTGTCACGACCCGGCCCGGCCGCTGTTCCGGGTAATGATGAAACAGGTGGCGGACGATGAGGCCGCCGAGGCTGTGGCAGACGAAGTGGAGAACGGGGCTTTTGATCCGTCCCACGAGGCGCTGCAGGTGGCGGGCGTTTTCGCAGGGCGGGGTGCGCACGCTCGGGTAGGTAAACATCCGGGTAGCGAAGCCGGCGTGCTCGAGACGGGTTTTTAACAGGTACATGTCCAGGCCGTTCGCCCAGATGCCATGTACCA
>CAZXGW010000224.1:0-2662 GCA_964640355.1 uncultured Enterobacteriaceae bacterium | reverse complement strand
CCCGTCGTATACTTTGCATCCCGGATCAGATAGCGCACGGCATTGCACACATCGTCCACGCCGCCTGTTTTTTTGAGCACCGTCCGCGCCAGGATTTTCTGCCTTGCGGGTTCAGCCACGTCTTCCGGCCACAGGATCGCGCCCGGGGCGATGGCGTTGACGCGGACAAACGGGCCGAGTTCGCGCGCCAGCGATTTTGTCAGCATGACCAGGCCCGCCTTGCTGATGCTGTACACCGGGTATCGCTTCAGCGGAAGGAGGGCGTGAACATCAGCGAGATTGATGATGCAGCCGCGGGATTCGGCCAGGAAAGGCGCCGCATATTTCGACAGAAACAGGGGCGCTTTCAGGTTGACATTGATTATCTCGCTCCATTGGGAGCGTTCGAGATCGTCGAGCGGTGTTGGGTAAAAGACGGCCGCATTGTTGATCAGCACGTCCAGGCGGCCGTTTACCGCAAGCGTTTCCCCGATCAGGGATTCGCAGGCATTGTCATTCCCCAGGTCGGCCCGGGCGGGATGTGCAGATGCGGGGCGAAGCCTGTTGAGTTCGTCGATCAGCGATTTTGCGTCATCTTCGGAAGCGTTAAAATGAACGACTACATCCATATCCATGCGGTGCAGTTCGCGGGCAATGGCGGCGCCAATGCGTTTTGCGGCACCGGTAACGAGGGCTGTGGGCTTGTTCATGGTTTCTGCAGCTCGCGCCTGGCCTTGTTTTTATGCCTGCCGGTCTGGCCGGCGGGGCATACAATAACATCTTCCCCGTCATGAATTCCCCGGAAAAAAGAAGTACCGGCTTTCACGGCGATACCGGGCTGCCGGTTCCTGACGACCATGCGCTCACCCACAGCCGGCGGCTGGCGGATCGGATACGCGCTGTCATCCGCGGGGAAGGCGGCGCCATCAGTTTTTCGCGCTACATGGAGCTTGCCCTGTATGAACCGGGGCTGGGTTACTACAGCGCCGGCGCGAGGAAATTCGGTGAAGCGGGCGATTTCATCACCGCGCCGGAATTATCCCCCCTGTTCTCGCGCTGTGTTGCGCGCCAGTGCCTTGAAATCCTCGATATAGTGGCGGGCGGGAGCCTGCTTGAAATCGGTCCGGGTTCGGGGGTGATGGCCTGCGATATCTTGCTGGCCCTCGAGCAGCTCGGCCGGCTGCCCGCGACTTACCTGATGCTGGAAACCAGCGCGGACCTCAGGGAAAGACAGCGCGCGCTTGTCCGGGAGCGAATCCCGCGCCTGGCCCGGAAAGTGATGTGGCTCGACAGCCTCCCTGAACAAACGTTCGACGGGCTGGTCCTCGGCAACGAGGTGCTGGATGCCCTGCCGGTCGACCGTATTGTCATCGACGGGAAGGAAATCCGCGAACTGGCCGTGGTCAGTGATCAAAACGGCTTCACGTGGCGGGCCCGGCCATTAACCGCGCCGCTGCGATCCTTCGTGGACGGGCTTTTCGCCGGCGCTGTCCCGGATCTGCCGCCGGGTTACGTCATCGAGATCAACAGCCGCCTTGGGCCGTGGCTGGCCGCGCTGTCGGAGAAGCTGCGCCGGGGCATCATGCTTTTCTTCGATTACGGCTGGCCGCGGCGCGATTATCTTCATCCCCAGCGATCGGACGGTACGCTGCTCTGTCATTACCGGCACCGGCGGCACCAGGATCCTTTTCTCTATCCCGGCCTGCAGGACATCACGGCGGCCGTTGACTTTACCCTCGTTGCCGAAGCCGCGGCGGACGCCGGTATGACTGTCAGCGGTTACACCACACTCGCCCATTTTCTCATGGGCTGCGGTCTGGAGCAGGCCATGGCCAGTGAACGCGATCGGGCGGAATCCGCCCGGCAGGCCAGGATGCTCACGCTGCCCGGCGAGATGGGCGAAAGCGTCAAGGCCATCGCTTTGGCAAAGGCCCTGGACATGGCGCTTTGCGGATTCCGGTTTTTCGATCAGCGCCGGCGGCTGTAGCGAAGCACGCGGATGCCCGGCAAGATCCATGTTTCGATTTTCCTCTGCACGCTGATCCTGATTACCGCGTCCTGCGGTCAGGACCCGCCAAGGGAAAAAGGCCCCAGGCGCAGCGACTTCACCCTCAAGTCACTGGCCAAGACGGATATCGACACCGTCCTCGACGTGCACGTCCGCGAGGCGCGGGCTTATCTCCGGGAACTGATGATCAAGCTGTACCGGCGCAACCCGAGGGAGCTGGCGAAGTCCCGCTACCCGGACATGGACAAGAACGTGGCGCGTGTTTTCGACCAGCAGCACAACTGGAAATTCGAGGAATTGCAGGAGCGTAAAAGCATCGATGCGATCAGGCTGGCGTTCGACGATGCCTACACGGGCGACCGCGTGTTCGCCTTCATCGTCGGCCTGACGTCGATGATCATGAGGGCGTATGAAAACAAGTCCGATTTTTACATCCTGGACACGGTCGATCCGCAAAAACTGTACAATAGCGCGAGGAATATCGAGATCGCGGTGTGGAAACTGGAACATGACGTGGACGCCAGCGGCGAACTGTACCTGTACAGCAATTCCCTCCCGGGGGAGCCGCGGAACCTGAGTTACGAGCGGCTGTTCGGGAAGCTCATCGCGCTCCAGGATACCATCGCGATCATTATCGCCGGCAAGACCAACAGGACGATAAAGAAGGTGATCCAG
>CAZXGW010000223.1:0-2675 GCA_964640355.1 uncultured Enterobacteriaceae bacterium | reverse complement strand
GCGGTCAGTACTACGCCGGGCACTTTGCCCCAGCTACTGTTGCGTTCCAGTTCCAGCAGTTTCATCAACAGCTTGCGCGCCGTCCGGTGGCTTTTGTGCCAGGCAGGCTTTGGAAAGGAGACCAGCGGAAAGCGCAAAACCGCCTTTTCAATGCCCTCCAGCATGGATGTATTATGCACCCAGCCGCGGCCACTCTGGATATCAGTCAGCGTCGAGCCGGGATACCCGCCCCAGGGTGGAGTGCCAAACGCGAATGACATGCCATTGAGGCCGTTAACGGTCACTGTACCGTAATTCAGGCGGGTGATGGCGCGTTCCACGGCTTCGGCGGTCTTGCTGTCTTTCAGTGTAGCCGGGTGGACGATCATATTCGCCGTCAAGGTGCCCCAGAGTTTCCTGTTGGCAAAATCGACCGCGCGATCGAGAAACTCGGTAGTATCCGAAGAATCGACTGCTGTCTCTATCAGAATGGAACAGAACGGTTCACTCTGATACAGCGCTTCATCTTCCTCAGGATTTAATCCCCTAATCAGGGCCCATGGCGTACAGCTGTTTTCAAGCTTCCCATGGAGACTCATGTTTTGCCGGCCAGCGGTGAACACACGCCAGCGTTCTTCCGCCCCCGGATAATAGGCCTTGCGCCTTGGTGCGGCGGCAATCGCCTTGTCCAGGTGGTCGAGAAAGGCCTCCCGTTGATCCCAGCCCCTGGCGGTGACCAGTGCCACCGGCACACAACAGAGAAAGGCGGCATTCATGGTAAATGCACCGGCGATGTCTTCGGCCTGAAAAGCCAGTTCCCTGTCCTTGTATGGCCCCGGTACCACGATGACCGGGGTGACGCAGCCCAGCTCCGAGGTAATCGGTTTGGTATTGACCGGTTGATTCCTTGCCATGCGTTCCGCCCGTTCCGGACCCGGCGGCCCCCAGACGATGGCGTCATGCGTTTTATCTGATCCGGTTATGTGAATCTCGTCCACCCGATTATGGTTGACCAGGTACCGGCTCTCTTCCACACCGCCATAAACAACAGCGAAGAAGTTTCTTTTGATTGCATCGGAAAACGCCTCTTCGATAAAAGGGCCGGCATAGGCATTGACAGGATTCATCTTCAGGATACAGGCCTTACCTTCATTGAACATCTTGGTAATCACATCCATTGGTGGGATGGCCGTAATATTGCCGGCGCCCAGCACCAGTACCACTTTTCCTTGATGATCGGGCCGTTTATAGAAACGGGCGCGATCGGAATCAAGACGGTCTTCGGTAACCCCGGACTGCATGTGGATATCAACCGTGACGTCCTTGAACAACAAGCCGTCGATGGCGCTCATCGGAAAAGCACGCACGGCAAGCCTCCCATCGATCGTACGGCCGGTTTTACCGATGGGGGTGTTACCTGTGTCCCTGAGTGCCTCAAGGGATTCCCGGATCAGGCGCAATTGCCGCACGACACAATTCGGGCCGGTGGCCCATTCCTCCGTTTCCAATGGCGAACCCGGTTCGATGCCCTTGGCCATGCACGCCGTCTTCACAAGTCGATCAGCCACACTGAGGTAACCCGCCTGCATGGTGCTGGCGAGCGTGATCCTTTCCTCTACAGATAATAATGCAAATGTTTTCGCCCCCTCCTGCAAACGGTCCAATAGCTCATCAAGTACACCCGGAGGCGTATCTGCCGGCGTATCGGCCAAAGGTTTGAACTCATACTGGTAGAACTCTTTTACAGCGGCGGCTTGAGCGTACATTTTCATCACCTCGTTCAAAATTCAATTTCCGCTTTCTCTACAGGGCAGGTCGGTGCTGGGCGGCGGCCGGAGGCGATGACATCACCCCCGGCCCCGCCATTAACCCTCCTATGGGACATAGTAGTAGCCGCTCCAGTCCACCACGTATTCATTCTCGGAAATAAAGTGGCCGTTGTACGCGCCACTACCCGTTATGTCCGTGTATTGACCGCTACCACTCACGTTTTCCCATCTGCCCGCGAAGGTGGTATTCGGCTGGCCCTCTGGCGTCAGCGTCGTCGTGATACGGCCGGAAAATCGGGTTACAGTTTCATCGCCGTTGGCCATGGTCTGGGTAACGTAGCCGCTATGCGGGCCATTACCCTGGCTGATGTCGGCGATTTCACTGATCACGACCTGCGCCCCGTCCATGTACGCGGAGCCATTGGTGCTTTTCCCCGTGCCTTTGGACTGGGTCAACATGATCACGTGGCCTTGTGCCTGGGGGACGGGCAAGGCTTCCTGCTTGGTATACGCCTGTTTGTACTGGCCCGCAATTTCCTCGAAACTTCCGGCCATTGACATCGGCGTCAGAAGACCCAGTGATACCAGCGTCATGCCCATCATAACGGGCCTGATTGCGTTAAACGATTTCATTGTCATTTCCTCCTGTAACAGTGCCTGTTTTAACATCACTCCGGATTTTCCTGTTTCTTTTTTCCCGCCGGACAGGCGAGGTGTGTGCCCCATGGCCGAACGGTTGGTTTGTACCTGACAGGATGTCCCAGAGTTCCTCCTTTGTGCCAAAGGCGTCCTGGCCCACGGCGCCCACCTTCTCCACCAGACCGCGGACGGGGGAAGAGCACCGCCCGTCACGGCGGTAGATGCGGACGATGTAGCTTTCCATATCAAAATCCTCCTCAGAAGAAGGGGCGGACATCCTTTTCCGCC